>CAZANH010000112.1:0-4857 GCA_964486515.1 uncultured Eubacteriales bacterium | reverse complement strand
GAAAAGGACAGGCGGCGTTATAACATCTGACAGCCACATGTGGCCTGGGATATTTAACTGTTCAAAACAAAATGGGAATAAATCATTCATACATCCCGTTGATGTGCATATTCTTATAAATAGGCCTAGTTAAGCGTTAGCCATTAAAGACTTGTATCTCAATGGGGGGATTATCATGTCAAAGGGTAGAATCAGGAGAATGTTCCCAGGGGGGAATACGTCCCAGGGGTTTTTCAGTTATTATGACAATATATTGAGTCAGGAGGATGCAAAGAAGATAATAATTCTTAAAGGCGGGCCGGGTGTTGGAAAATCTACTTTTATGAAGTTAATAGGTATGGAGATGGTCGAGAAAGGTTTTGATGTTGAATTCATGCAATGTTCAAGCGATAATAAAAGCCTTGATGGAATAGTCATACCATTAATAAAGGTGGCTATAATTGATGGGACAGCTCCTCATATGGTTGACCCTAAAAATCCCGGCGCTGTCGATGAAATAATAAATCTGGGTGATTTTTGGGACGGGGAGGGTATCAGTGAAAACAAAGAAGCAATATTAAAACTAAACAGGGAAATAAATGAGCTGTTTATCAGGGCTTACAGGTACTTGAAAGCATCGGCTATATTTCATGAGGATACAAAAATTATTAATAGGCAGGCCATTGATAAAGCAAAAGTAAATCTTGTTGCGGAGGAGATTATAAAAGAAAATTTTTCTGATACAGGTGTTTCAACAAAGATGGGAAAAAACAGGCATCTCTTTGCAAGTGCGATAACTCCCGACGGCCTTAAAAATTATCTTGAAACTGTTTTGATAACTAAAAAAGTGTATTTTATAAAAGGGCAACAGGGAACAGGTACGGAAACCCTGCTTGAAAAGGTAAGACAAGCGGCAGTGGAAAGAGGTTTTGATGCAGAGTCATATTATTGCGCACTTCATCCTGGAAAACTTGAACATCTTTTAATACCGCAAAAAGATATATCATTTACAACTGAAAACGATTATCACAAGGTGAATACTGGCAGATACAGGGAGTATGATTTAAATGAATTCCTTGATAAGGATGTAGTAAAAGAAAATATAAAAATACTGCAGTACAATAAATCAATGTTTGAACAAATTCTGGCGAAAGCTGTTGAAACAATAAAAATGGCAAAATATACTCATGACGAAATAGAAAATTATTATATACCCAATATGGATTTTGCAGCTCAAATAAGGCTTAAAGAAGCTATTCTTGCAGGATTGATTGATTATGCAGAATCAATCTCCAAGCTTTAGAGTAATATTCCGGCAGAAAATGCCCATTTTATTCTCCGATGATTTTTACCAGTACGCGTTTTCTCCTTTTGCCGTCAAATTCGCCATAAAATATTTGCTCCCAAGGGCCGAAGTCAAGTTTCCCATTTGTAACAGCTACAACAACTTCCCTTCCCATTATTGTACGCTTAAGGTGAGCGTCGGCATTGTCCTCTAAGCCATTGTGATTATATTGGTCATATGGTTTTTCCGGAGCCAGCTTTTCAAGAAACTTCTCAAAATCTTTATGAAGGCCGCTTTCATCATCATTTATAAAGACGCTTGCAGTAATATGCATGGCATTGCAAAGAAGCAAACCTTCTTTTATACCACTTTCCTCCAGGCATTTTTCAACATCTGAGGTTATGTTTACCAACCCTCTCCTTTTCTCTATATCAAACCACAATTCTTTTCTAAAGTTTTTAATTTTAATCCACTCCTTATAAAATTTTATTATTGTTATTATGTATTAAATATTATTTTAATGTCCGAAACAAAACAATTACCATTTAATTCCTCTTTCTATTGCAAATTTTCCAACTTCACGAATGAAAGGCAGTGAAGGCTGAGCACCAAGTTTGGTTACAGTCAAAGCACCAACTATGTTGGCAAATTTTATGGCTTTTTCAATATTTCCACTTTTTATGTATTCCAATGCCAGGGCTCCTGTAAATGCATCACCTGCCGCTGTAGTATCAACAACCTTGACTTCAGGCGCAGAAAAAAGCTTTGAATTTTCCCCGGAGTAAAGCAATGCTCCCTTTTTGCCCATTTTTATTACAATTATGTCAGCATTGGACCTTTGTTTTAGTATCTTTGCGGCTTTCTCTGTATTTTCGATACTATCAGGTTCAATACCGCACATTTCACGGGTTTCTGTTTCATTTGGACTTAGTATGGTAATACCGTTTATTTTTTCCAGAGGAAAATTCTGTGCCGGTCCGGCATCTACTACTACAGGAATATTCTTTTCTGTGGCAAGTGTACATGTCTCTATTACTATCTCCTGTGGAACCTCGAACTGTATAATCACTGCGTCATAATTTTTTTCAAACGCTTTTTGTACTTCCTCACTGCGTATCTGCATATTTGCACCGGAGAATATTATTATCCTGTTTTGTCCTGTGTCTTCAAGCATCACAACAGCCAGGCCAGTCTGTGACTGTTCATCCACGGTTAAATACTCAGTGGATATTCCTTTTGATTCAATTCCTTTTTTTAATCTGAGCCCGTTCGAATCCCGCCCTACTTTTCCAGCAAAATCAACATTTGCTCCCAGCAGAGCGGCTGCTACCGCCTGATTTGCACCCTTACCTCCAGGTATATGGGTATAATCTATTCCAATATGACTCTCACCGGCTGAAGGTATCTTATGTGTCCTCAGCACCAGATCCATATTTATGCTTCCTACTACAAGAATGTTGGGCTTTTTATTCATAAAAGACTCCCTTTTTTTATATTTATTAGTATTATACAACATTCTCCAGCAAAAAGGAATATCTGAACCTGAATATTACAATTATCTTAAAAAGTTAAAAATAGCTCTTTTATGACGCATGTTTTTATATTTTATCAATTCATCATAACGGGAATAAACCTCGTCAACAATATCCTCCCATCTTTTTGCGAGTGTTTTAAAGGCCATTTCTCCTGTAGACTGAATAAGATTTTTATCGGTTAAAATCTCCCTGATTCTGTTTGAATAATCATACGGATTGTTTTTTGATAAAAATCCATTATAATTGTCATATATACCCTCAGCGGTATTGGAACCTTCAATAAGCAATGACGGGGTTTTCATACTGGCGGCTTCACGAATGACTATGGAAGCATTATCATAAAGTGAAGGAAAAAGAAACAAATCAGCTCTTTTAAATAAAGCTGCAATCAAATCCCTGTCAATCAGTTTTCCCATAAAAACAAGTTTGTTATTTATTTTAAGCTTATGGGCATACTCTATCATTTTATCCTTTGCATATCCTTCACCGACAAAAATCATTTTAAAATTAATATTTTTCAGTAGTTTTAATGCTTCAAGAAGCATTTTATGATTCTTCTGCCAGATATGTTGTCCTATGAATAGTAATACAGATTCATTGTTTTTTAAGTTCAATCTGTTTTCTATATCAATGATTTTGCAACCAATGTTTTTGTTTGTATTGAATTCATCACACCCATTTTCTACTATTTCAATATTACCTTTATATCCGTATTCTCGGAGTGTATCAGCCGTACTTGTATTTACTGTCCAGACCTGATCTGCTTTATTGTAAAAGTTTATAATCATATTTGTGAATAGTTGTGCTAAAATATCCAATTTGAAAACCTGTTTAAAATCATCATAATATTTTGAATGAAAAGTTGCAATAAGTGGAATATTTCTCCTTCTTGAAATGTTTAGACCGATTGTAGCCGATATAAAGGGGCTATGGCTGTGAACTATGTCAAAATTCAATTTATTCATATATTTCCAAAATTTAAAATCAAGTATGTCAAAACCCATTTTGTAAGGTTCCCTGAATTTTAAAGGTACTGAAAAATACCTTATAACTTCAAATTCTTCGTTATCAATATAGCCATGACAATTTGGTGCAGCAAGAATACATTGCCCATATTTTCTGTTAAGCCAATATGAATAATTTCTTACTACATTTGTAACCCCATCCATTATAGGTATATATGCATCGCTTACTTGAAGGTAACTGTATTTTCTCATAGAGATATCCTCCATATCTTCTGCGATTCAATATTTATTTAATAGTTTATCAACAAAAATTATATAATTTCATATATATAATATACATAAAAAGAAGTAATATGTCTATTATTATTTTATGGGATATATTTCAAACTTTTTTATAACTGCATCGAGTTGATTATAAAGCTCTTGCCGGGAATAATTATTGTTGATAAAATAATCAGCAATAGCAATAGGCCCGCCCTTTTCAATATTTTCAATTTCGGAATAATCCCTATTCAATGCATCATTATTGGAAAGTGGCCGTACCACCCTTTTTTCCAGCCTGTTATAACGTACCTCTCTGTCAGCTGTTATTGCAATAACTGTAAGGAATTCACCAAATTCAGCCTTAAGAAGTTTGTATTCTGACCATGAATATAGGCCGTCTAGAACAACATGCCCTTTTTTTAAAGTTCTTTTTATTAACGGCAGTGAAAGTTCTGCATAAGCAGCTTTACCATACTTATTTCTGAGTTTTTCCCTTACAGCTTTCTCGTTTGATTCATTTTTTGGAAGTTCTCTTTTTTCAAGTTCCATCATTGTTATACTGCCAAAGTGTATAATGCCGAATCCTTTGTTTTTAAAATATTCTGTTGCTGCTGATTTACCTGAACCACACATACCTACAATTGCTATAACCTTATTAACCATATTGAAAACCAAACTTCCTTCCGTACTATTAAGGAATAACAAAACAATAACTTCCCATTTTTGAAGCGGTTATTTTCCGATATTGCTATGTTGTCGTCAATCGTAATACGACAGTATTACTCAATCCTCCGCCTTGCACTATCAAAAAATTCCTCCCTTCAAAATC
>CAZANH010000111.1:0-2802 GCA_964486515.1 uncultured Eubacteriales bacterium | reverse complement strand
TTTCATAACATAATACTTGATCTTAAGCTCGCTTTTTGTCAGAGCATTAACTGCCACCTGTCATTATTGGTCAAAATGCATTAATTTTAGATTACTTTTTATAATACCCACAAAAGCTTCAGCTTCTTTTAGAGGTCTTGGCATCATACCTGTTAGCACAGGGTCTTTTGTTTTTATCTGCAGTTCATGGAGTCTCTTTTTTAATTCTGCTTCAATTATATCATATTCCTTGATTCCTGCAAGATTATTAAATTCAAATGGATCATGTGCCAAATCATAGAGCTCCCACTCAGGTCGCACTTTTTTAAGATACTCTGCACCATCACCTTCGTTGTCGTTGGAACAAATCCTTGTTAAAAGGTCAGAAGGTCCTTTATTGTAGTTATGTATCAGCTTCCAGTCTTTTGTACGGATACACCTTTTAATATCCGATGGGTCTGTGTTCTTTTCAGCAAATATAATCTCATTGGGACTATATTTTTCACCTTTTAAAAGCCCCATAAAAGATTTACCTTGGATATCTTCGGGTATATCAATGCCACAGCTCTCTAAAAGTGTTGGGAGTAAATCAATATTACTGATCATTTCATTATATACCTTGCCTCCTATAAAACCTTCAGGCCAACACATTAGGAGTGTTGTATTTATCCCAGGGTCATAAAGTGTTGATTTTGCTCTTGGAAAGGCAATGCCATGATCATTGGTAAATATGACAATTGTGTTATCAGCCATTTTATTTCTGTCAAGTGCTCCTAAAATCCTTCCAAAATGTTCATCTACATAATTGACAGAGCCATAGAAATCTGCAAGATCACGTCTAATAACCTCTTTATCCTCCATGTATTTGGGTACAGTGATTGTTTCAGGAGCTGGTGCTCTATCTCTGTACTTCTCCCAACCGTTGGATGTTTTTCTTCCTGTTTCTTTATCCCACGTGGCAATACGGTGTGTATCAAAAAAACCTACCCGGGCATAAAAGGGCTTGTCTTTTTCTCCCCTGTTATCTATAAAATCAATAACCTGATCTGATACTTTATCTGCATAATCTCCAGGTATCCTATATACTTTTTCAAATCCCAGCCTTTTTGGATCCTTTGACTCATGCTGGTACCCAAAAAGGATTGTTTCATAATCGTTCTTCGTAAAAAACATCGCATCGGTTGTATTATTATCTGGTAAATCCCATTCAAGGTTGGTAAGGCCCATAAGGCCATTGACATGGGGATATTTCCCTGTAATGATTGAGCCTCTGCTAGGGCTGCAAAAGGGTGCGGTACAAAAATTGTTTTCAAACCGGATTCCCTGCTTTGCAAAATTATCAAAAGACGGTGATTGTATATCGCTGTTGCCATAACAACCAAGACTTGTTCCTATATCATGTACGACAATCATTAATATATTCGGTTTTTTATATTCATTACTCATTCTTTGTCATCCCTTCGTAATCATCCTCTGCTATTCTCTATATGAATAGATTGTTAAAAGAGGATAGTAATAAACTATCCTCTTTTTGTTTTATACTACTATTTGTATAGATAATATACATTTAATTAAATCAGACACATATTATCCGCTTAATTCATACTCTTTAAGAAAGTATCATATGCATCCTGATAAATCTTAAGGTATTCCTCAATGCCAAAATCTTTTAACTGCTTCATATAATTGTCAAAGTTATCAAGAGACTCCTCCCCTGTAATAAATTTTATATTCATTTCTCTTACATAACCAGCAAAGATACCATTTAATTCATTAACCCTTTCTTGTTGCTCAGGAGCAAGAATGAGTGAGGGAAATACCTCTTTATAATAGGGGACTACTTTTTGATCCATTGATGCTCTCCATTGTGCACCGGGATTTGTCATAGTGATTGCATCACTGAAATTTAAGCCTTGTTTAGCATAGGTAGCAACCGGATCAAAGGCAGGACCTAATTTTTGGCCTGCTAGCGGGTTCTGATATGTGCATATATATTTCCAGCTTTCAAGACCTGTTTCTTTAAGCTTGTCCCATGTAGTAACCCAAGCACCTGAATCATTTTGAGTAAATTTAGTTAGATACCTTTCTGGGTCTATCGCCCATTCATCAGGTACAAAACCTTCAATTGGACCCATCCAGAATAAATATCCAGCCTGTTTTGTAAAAAACATATCGGCAAAACGGATAGCAGCCTCCGGATATTTACACTCTTTTGTAATCATAAATCTATTCACGTTATTTATTTTTGGGAGGTCTGCAATCATTTTAGTATTATTAACAGTACTGGTCAGAGGTTTTAATGCTTCATAATCTGCCCAATTATCTTTAAACACGATTAAAGTCGAACCACCATTTGTCATACCATAAATTCCTGTCAACGCTTTGGCCTTTTGCTGATTATCGTTCTGGATAAATATATCAGGATCCATCAACTCCTCGCTCCAAAGCTTATTAAAGAACTTCAGATATTCCAGGTAACGTGAATCGTACATAGGCGTATATACTTTTCCGTCCTTGTCACCTAAATCCCAAGGATATCTACAATTCATGCCTAATGCAGTTAATACATATATATGTTCTGAATAACCTTGATTCCAAGACCCTCCAAATGGGATAATCTCTTCACCTCTTGCTTTAAAGGCCTTTAAAACATTGTATAAATCGTCAAGTGTTTCCGGTTCTTTCAATCCAGCTTCCTCAATCCATTTATTGTTAATAAAAACTCTATCCGCATAGCTTGGCGTAGCGTCTTCCCTAATATGAGGGAGAGCATAAATGTTTCCATCCGGAAATTTAATGCTTGCAATAAGTTTAGGGTACATA
>CAZANH010000110.1:0-2211 GCA_964486515.1 uncultured Eubacteriales bacterium | reverse complement strand
TATTGTGAGGGCAGCCGAAGAATCCATAGCGTACCGGATTAAGGATATACTTGACCTTATGACGGTAGAAGCAGATGTTGTTTTAAATGAGCTGCGTGCAGATGGGGGAGCGACAGCGGATAAATTCCTGATGCAGTTCCAGGCTGATATTCTAAATGTAGATGTGGTAACCTCTGATACGGAAGAACTTTCCGCACTCGGAACGGCATATATGGCGGGTATTGCCGCGGGAATATGGAAAAACAAGGATGAACTTATGGGGCTTAGGAGCAGAGGCAAAATTTATCAATGCAGTATTGATGACAATACGAGGATGTTATTATATAATGGATGGAAAAGAGCTGTTAAAAGAGCGAGGTTGAAGATTTGAATGGCATTAAGAGCGAAGGATATAGCAAAAAAACTGGGATTATCAACGGCAACAGTTTCACTTGTCTTGAATAATAAGCCGGGAATTAGCGAAGAGACCCGGCAGAGAGTGATAAAAGCCGTTGATGAAATGGGATATGACACTAAATCAATATTAAAGCCGGTTTTAAATGCAGGCAGGAACATAAGGCTTGTCATATATAAAAAACATGGGCTTGTCGTTGGTGATACACCGTTTTTCTCACGGCTTATTGAAGAAATTGACAGGGAAGCGCGGAAAAACAGCTACAACCTTATGATTTCTTATGTAAATGAGACAGACGAAAAAAAGGATGAAGCAATAAGTATTCCCAGGGAAAGCAATACTGCTGGCCTCATTATTCTGGCTACAGAAATGAAATTGGAAGACCTGCGTAAATTTGAAGAGGCAGGAATCCCTTTGATTGTTTTGGATAGTTACTTTATAAGGCACAAGGTTGATACTGTTAAAATCAATAATTGCGAGGGTGCCTACGAGGCCGCAAGTTATCTGATAAGGATGGGACACAGGGAAATTAGGTATCTCCACAGTTCTGCCTGGATACATAATTTTGAAGAAAGAAAATACGGATATGAAGATGCCTTAAAAAATAACAAACTCAATGCAGACAAAAATTATATAATTAATCTTGAGCCGACAATAGAAGGGGCTTACCGTGATATGAAAAAGCAACTGGAAAAGGGAGTTGGCATTCCTTCAGCTTTTTTTGCCGACAATGATATTATTGCTTTTGGTGCTTTAAAGGCCTTGAAGGAAAAAGGGTACCGAATTCCTGAAGATGTGTCGATAATAGGTTTTGATGATATGCCATACTGTATGATGGCAGACCCCCCTTTAACCACGATAAGGGTATATAACAGCAGTATGGCATGTATTGCGGTAAGGCGCCTGATTGAAAAAATTGAAACCAACAGCGAGGAAACAGTTAAAATTGAAGTGGATACTAGATTAATAGTGAGAAACAGTGTAAGGAAAATCTGAAAAAACCACATCAATTATGTAATTTGTAAAACCCATCTCCTTGGTATAATAAATAACAATTAATGTTTTTTTGTGGTTGTGCAACATAAAAATATTTCTTTGTTTGAAAGTTCTTTTTGTTTACCCCTTTTAAAAAATCAAACAAAATGATATAATTGGAATACAAAATATGAAGGATGTGTTTGGTTTTATTTATGAAGAAAACAACCATTATGGATTTGAATGGTAAACTTAATAAATTAGGGGAGTACTTTAAAAAAAATAAAAATATAATAGGTATTATTATATTCGGATCATATGGTTCCATATACTATTCTGATAACAGCGACATTGATTTTGGAGTTGTTTACAAAATAAAGCCAAACTTATTCATGGAACTTGGAGTAGAAGATAGTATTTCAAAAATTCTTGGTACGGATAATATTGATGTAGTTAATTTAAATAACGCACCGCTGATATTCAGATATAATGCCTTATCAAAAGGAAGGGTCATATATGAAGAAGATTCTCAAATATTAAGTGATTTTTTTGAAAGGACTTATTTGGAATTCTGTGATTATAAATATGATTATGTGGTATCCTGTTCGGACTATGACGATTCATTAAAGGAGAATTATGTTAATGGTTGATAAGGAAAAGATAAGGCAAAAAATTCAGTTTATAGAAGATAATTTAAATAAACTTGAGCAAATCAAAAGCTTCACAAAAGATGAATTTTTGAATGATTTTATTAAAATAGAAGCAACAAAGCATTTACTTCAAATATCTATTGAAGCAATGATAGATATTGCTGGTCATGTCATTGCAAGGAACAGGTTTAG
>CAZANH010000109.1:0-39736 GCA_964486515.1 uncultured Eubacteriales bacterium | reverse complement strand
CTTGCTTTTATAAAAAAATAGTATTCAGGGTGAATAATATGAGTAAATATGACAGTCTTATTAAGGAAATACAAATTTTGAGAGAACGTTTGCATGAACTTATAAATAAAAAAAGTAATTTAAAGGATTCTGAAATCATTGATGTAAGCAAAAAAATGGATGCACTGTTGAATGAATATGAAAAAACCTTTATTTCATTCAATAAAAAGGACAGGAATGAATCATAAAACATTATTTCTTCCTTGCAACAGAACCTTATTATTATGCATATACCATCATTGATTTAAATAATATAATATTAAATATATATTATGGGAGAATGTGAATTTTATGAGGGTAATTACTTTAAATCTCAAAAGAATATGTTTACAGTTAATTGTCGTTGTATCAGGAATAATATTTACGGCAATTATTATAACAAAAAGTATGCATGTAATAGACGTTTTGTCAGAAAACAAGGAACTTCCAATATACTCTGTTGAAACACAAAATAAAAACGTATCACTGACTTTTGATTGTGCATGGGGAGCGGAGGATATACCAAATATATTAAATACACTCGAGAGCGAAAAAATAAAGGCATCATTTTTTATAGTAGGGCAATGGGCTGAAAAATATCCGGACAGCGTAAGGATGATTGCCAAAAGAGGGCATGATATACCAAATCATTCATATTCCCTTTTAAGGATGGGTACTCTCAATAATAAAAAAATAAGTGATGAGATTTTTATTTGTAGTAAGAAACTTGAAGAAATATCAGGTAAAAAGGTTGAACTTTTCAGAGCTCCTTATGGGGATTATACAAATAATGTAGTAAGCATTGCCAGAGAATCAGGATTGTATTCAATACAATGGGATGTTGACAGCCTTGACTGGAAACCTGGGATAAGCCCCAAAGAAATACTGAGCTGTATACAAGGAAAAGTTGGCAAAGGCTCCATCCTTTTATTTCACAACGATACAACTCATACAGCCTCACTTCTTCCTGAAATTATAAAATGCCTTAAAAGCAGGGATTATGAATTTTTACCTGTTTCCGAACTTATTTTGAGAGAAAACTACTATATCAATTTTGACGGAAAACAAAAGGAACTAAAATCTGACTCCTGACTACTCGCAGCCAGATGCATACCTTTTGGTGGCGGCCGGAGGCTGCGGTATGTTATAATATTCGTATAATGTTTTTTTTGGTTATAGGGGGATAATTTACACAAAACAAGCGAGTTTTCAATTCCTGAAACCCGCTTGTTTACTTGGTCGGAGTGACCCGACTTGAACGGGCGACCTCTTGCACCCCAAGCAAGCACTCTAGCCAAACTGAGCTACACCCCGGCATTATTAGTTTTTAATTCAACACAAATAATGATAGCACAAAATTTCATAAAAGTAAAGCAAGAAAAATACGCACAATTCGCCATATCAGCGAAAACACAGCTATTCAGGTTTTCCAGTTACATTAATTGACTTACCATTCATCGAGTTTGATTTGACATGTAAGGTTGAATATACAGCCTCTTGATGCCTGCAGCGTTTTTTCAGAAAGATTCATGTCTGCAACATTTTTCAAAAAGTGATTTCTTTAATAATGGGATACCTACTGCTGCACATTTTTAGCTGGGGTCAAAATTCCCTGAATATTGACATAAGTTGTTTCGATCAATATAATAATAAATATTGTAAAATAATTATCTTACAGGGGGTTATATGAAAATAAAAACAAAGGATCTTGTCCTGACAGCACTATTTTCTTCACTTATGGCAGCAGGTGCCTATGTCAGAATACCTTTCCCATACGTTCCTCTGACTTTTCAGCCATTTTTCTGTGCTCTTTCCGGTATTATACTTGGCTCAAGACTCGCCGTGCTTTCGCAGCTTGTATATATTATAGCAGGGTTATCCGGCATCCCTGTATTTGCCAGTGGCGGAGGAATTACCTATATATACAACCCTTCGTTTGGATTTCTTACAGGTTTTGTACTGGCAGCTTTTATCATTGGCAAGCTTTCGGAAAAGATAATGGAATACAATATAAAAAATATTATGTTGGTACTTATTCCAGGCCTGATAGCAATAAACCTTATGGGTATACCATATTTTTACCTTATAACAAATATATACTTAAAACAACCGTTAACTTTTTATCATATTTCTGCCATTTTCTTGCCATATATCATTAAGGATTTTGTCCTATATATTATTATTTCAATTGTATCAATAAGAGTAATCCCAATTCTTAAAAATAACAATCTGCTGCCCTGTAATGCAAATCAAGCATAATGGCAGTGATACATTTTTAGTACTTTTTTACCGCTATTCTACCCATTTGATTTTTAATCTTAATTAAAGCTCCTTTTTGACTGTACAGAAATTCATTCTTTTGAAGATTTCCTTCATACTGCAACATAATATTTGATTTTTCAGGTAAACTCAAATCAATATTCCCCATTCCCGTTTCAAATTGATAATTACCACTTGATTCTATTTCCGCTTTTATTAATATATTACCCATACCGGTATTAATAGCTGAACCTTTTAAAATTCTTCCTCCAGCAATATTTAAATCACCCATCTGTGCTTTAAATGATAATATTCCCTCGAATCTGTTAATATTTATATTTGCTGTGTCAACATCTATTTTAAGCATGCACCTTAAATCATCATAAATTTTGATTTTTCCCACACCCAGTTTACAATTTAATAACCCAAGCTTTTTAGGTATATATACCCTTAAATCGGAAAGTATATCGGCTGGATTATCTATTACTTCATTATACCTTACATTTAAAAATATACTGTTGTCTTCATTCTCCGTAGATACCAAAAAATTATCAAGTTTTTTTTTAAGAATCTCTGTTTTCTGCATTCCTCTAACTTTTTTCGTTAACTCAAATTTTACGGTTTCTTCACACCATGAATATATCTCTATATTTCCAGAATCCAGCCTAATATTTATTTCAGGCGAACCATCAGTGCCCAATATTTTTTTATAATATGAAACAACCTCTTTTTTAGACCCGCATATTTCTTCTTTAAACCTGCATCCGGAAACAAAAAACATATTAATTGAAATAAAAAATGTTAACACAATAAAATTATATTGTCTCATAATATCGCTCCAATATTTTTATATCAAACAAATTGTATCATATTATGTAATATATATTAATATTTCCCATATATAAATTATTTTTTTCTTAAAATTTAATAAATTCTATTTATATTGTAAGAAATCTGTTATATACTATATATGAATCAATTTTTATTATTTTTTACTTGTTACTGGGGGAATAACAATGGAGTTGTTCAGCTTTATACAACATATAGGCCTTATACAGGCAATAATTCTCTTAACAGGCCTAGGCCTTGTCATATTTGAAATGTTTGAGCCGGGATTTGGTATTCCGGGGATAGCAGGACTGGCTCTTCTTTCACTTGGTGTCATACTGACTGCTAAAACGCTTTTTGAAGCTATGGTAATGATAGTTATACTTATTGCAATTCTTGGTATAATGCTTGTACTTGTTATTCGTTCCGCAAGCAGGGGTACCCTTTCAAAAACCATGGTACTTTCCGAATCTTTAAATAAGGAATCCGGTTTCAGCAGTATTGATGACTATAGTTCCTTCATTGGAAAAGAAGGGATTACTGAGACAACATTACGTCCTTCGGGAACTGCAGTATTTGATGGTGAAAAACTTGACGTTGTTACAGAAGGGAATTTCATAATAAAGAATTCACCTGTTAAAATAATAAAAGTATCAGGAATGCGTATTGTTGTGAGAGAAATTAAATAAAATAAAAATATATTTATTATGAAAGGAGTTTTACTATGCAAGTATTTTATATCTTTATAGTAATTGCACTTGTAATTGTTTTTATTTCAGTGTTTTTAAGTTTTGTACCTATTGGTCTTTGGATATCAGCCTTTGCAGCAGGAGTACGGGTTGGCATATTTACTCTTATCGGTATGAGACTCAGAAGGGTTATACCTTCAAGAGTTGTTAATCCTTTAATTAAAGCAGTCAAAGCAGGACTTGATTTATCAATCAACAAGCTTGAAGCTCATTATCTTGCCGGCGGTAATGTAGATAAGGTTGTAAATGCCCTTATTGCAGCCCAAAGAGCAAATATACCACTTGAATTTGAAAGAGCAGCAGCAATTGACCTTGCAGGGAGAAATGTCCTTGAAGCCGTACAAATGAGTGTCAATCCAAAAGTAATTGAAACACCGTTAATTGCAGCAATAGCAAAAGATGGTATTGAGTTGAAGGCAAAAGCAAGAGTAACCGTACGGGCAAACATTGACCGTCTGGTCGGTGGTGCAGGAGAACAGACAATAATTGCACGTGTTGGAGAAGGTATTGTAACAACTGTTGGTTCTTCTGTTGATCACAAGGCAGTCCTTGAAAACCCTGATTCAATTTCAAAGACTGTCCTTGAAAAAGGCCTTGATGCCGGTACCGCTTTTGAAATACTCTCAATTGATATCGCGGATATTGATGTCGGACGGAATATAGGGGCACAACTCCAGACAGATCAGGCTGAAGCAGATAAACGAATCGCTCAGGCAAAAGCAGAAGAAAGAAGAGCAATGGCTGTTGCAAGGGAACAGGAAATGATAGCCGCTGTTCAGGAAATGAGAGCAAAGGTTGTTGAGGCTGAGGCAGAGGTTCCGAAAGCCATGGCATCAGCTCTGCGTGAAGGAAATCTTGGTGTTCTTGATTACTATAATATGAAGAATGTTATTGCAGATACTCAGATGAGAGAATCCATATCCGGAATTGACAAGAATGAACAGAAGAATACTGATAAAAAATAGAAAGCAGGTGTAAATAATGTATTCGAGCAGTTCAAACTCAAACAATAAAAAAATAAAAAGCAGAATAACAGTATATAAAACAACTGCCGATAACTCCATTGATAAAATGCCTAATAACAAAGCAACTGCAGAACATACAGGAGAAGTTATTAAACCAGGGTTTCTTAAATTTTATAGGAATGATCTGGTAAAGGGAATAATTTTTTCGGAAATACTTGGTAAACCAAGAGCATTTAAGAAATTTAAGATTAAATAATAAAAATCAAATAATTAAATGTATTTTGAAAAGGGAGGAATTAATATTCTTCCCTTTTTTGATTGGATTCTATATCTGTTGATGGTGCCTTGCCTGTTCAATCATCATATCCTTAACCTTCATAAGCCTTGTGAGATTGCCACGCTCATTCTCTTCAAGTTTCATTGAAATATGTTTTATGGTATCTTCAAACTGAGGTATCAAAACATATTCAAGTGCATTAACCCTTCTTCTCGTTTTTTCTATTTCCAGCGCAAGAAGTCTGGCGGATTTTTCTTCCTGTGCGAGTTCAAGCATAAGAGGAATAGCTTTGGAAAGGGCACGTATCGCTGCATCTAGCTCTCCCGAAGTTAATACGAATCCATACGGATATATATTCTCACTTGAGGCATCGTCATCTAACAACTCAAAAATAGGTACTTCCACACTCATTATATTTTTCTTCGATACATCAAGAGATGCAGTGTGTGATGGAAGCATTAAGGCTTCCTCAAACATCTCTTCAGACATTAAAGCACTTGCCATATTAAATTTTCTGTGCAATTCAATAATAAGCTTTTCGGCCTTTTCTCTCAGCTCCTTATTCTTTCTCACAATTTCAAGAAACTGTTTCATCAATTCGTCTCTTTTATCCTTTAAAAGCTTATGTCCTCTTCTTGCAACAATCAGTCTCTTTTTTAGTCTTGTAAGCTCCATCCTTGTAGGGTTTACATTCATAACTGCCATAATTTATCTCCTGTTTTTGTTAATATAAACGGCTCCATACATATTATAAACATGGTAATGTGGAACCTCCATAAGGCATTGCCAATACTCCCGAATTTGCGCCAACTGATTCCAGCGCATTTTCAAGAGCTGTCTGCACACTCTTAAATGGTTTCATAAAAATTCTTTTTACGAACTCATCCGGCATATCCGACACAAGGAATATATCCGCATTCTGAAGTACCATTGCTATTGCTGCAGCTTTATGACCGCCTAGTTCAAACTTATTTCCTATCCTTTCAATCATATCTTCAGAACTTTTTGCTCCAATCATCCATTTTTCAAACACATCATTGCCCATTCCTTCCCCGCAGGAAGCCACAAGTATTATAATACCACCTTTTTTTACCGCATGTTTTGCATTATCAAGAGCCTTCTGTGCCTGATAAAGGTTTATATCCTTTGGGTAACCCCCCGGAGAAACGATAACTATATCGGCTTTTCCAGGTATTTTTACCTTGTATAGCCCGTCAAGGAACTTGCACCCTTCCCTGTGAGCATGAATATGATGCCCTGCTACCGCTTTTATTGTATTCTTCTTCTCATCAAGTACAACATTTAGTATGAAGTCTATATGCATGAACTTTTCAACTTCTTCAATATCCTGCCTTATCGGATTATCTTCAATTCTTCCTGCTTTTGCACCAGGCATAACCATCATGCAGTGGTTTACCTGTATTGCAGCCTGAGTTGAAACACCGGGCATTACTGCTTTTGCTCCCCCACTGTATCCTGCGAAATAGTGATATTCTATATTCCCAAGACATATTACTCTGTCCGCTTCTGCCACTGGCCTGAATATTTCAACCGGTGTTCCGTTTGATGTCTTTCCCATCATTACATAGTCTTCTGAATCACTGTCAATACATCTTATTTTACTGTAAATATCATCGCCAACAAGCTTAATCCTTTCTTTTTCAGTATGCTTCCTGTGTATTCCCAACGCAAATACCAGAACAATATCATCCATATGAACACCTGAAAAGCCGGGATCCTTTAAAAGTCCATCAAGTACTGTCTTACTTGGCATTGGACGTGTTATATCACTTGTAATAATTGCAATCTTTTCACCTGGCTTAATAATATCGCTAAGCCTTTTTGACCCTATAGGATTCCTTAACGCCCTTTTTACCTCGTCCTGTCCGGTTATTCCCGGATTAAAAGTATTAGGCTTCAAAACTCCCATAAAGTTATTATCATCAATGTTTACCTCTATAACATCCCTGTTATAGCCAAATTCCACATTCATTCAATTCACCCGGATTTATTTTTCACCGTTAAGTAAATATTTTTTTATATATTCGTCTCTTATACGTTTTAGTTCGCCAACAGGCAATATTTTTATAAGCTGCCATCCTAAATTGAGTGTTTTCTCTATACTCCTGCCCTCATCATATCCCTGTGACACATACTCTTTTTCAAAACTGTCTGCAAAGTTCGCAAAAAGCCTGTCTGTTTCGGTAAGTGCCGCTTCACCTAATATAACCGCAAGTTCCTTTGCCTCTTTTCCCCTTGCATATGCGGCAAAGAGCTGGTTCATTGTATCTGCATGGTCTTCCCTTGTTTTGCCTTTTCCTATGCCCTTGTCCTTAAGTCTTGACAAGGATGGGAGTACATCTATAGGGGGTGTAATCCCTTTCCTGTTAAGTTCTCTGCTCAAAATTATCTGACCCTCTGTTATATATCCTGTAAGGTCAGGTATTGGGTGAGTCTTGTCATCTTCAGGCATACTAAGAATAGGAATAAGGGTAATACTTCCCCGGCTATCTTTTTTTCTTCCCGCTCTTTCATAAAGAGTCGCAAGGTCGGTATACATATATCCCGGATAACCTCTTCTTCCGGGGACCTCTTTTCTCGCGGCAGATACTTCCCTTAATGCCTCTGCATAATTTGTTATATCCGTCAATATTACAAGTACATGCATTTCTTTTTCAAAAGCAAGGTATTCTGCCGCCGTAAGAGCCATACGGGGTGTAGCTATACGTTCTATGGCAGGATCATTTGCAAGGTTTATGAACAATACGGCACGATCAATTGCACCTGTCCTTCTGAAATCCGATATGAAATAATCCGCTTCTTCAAAGGTAATGCCAATAGCTGCAAATACAACTGCAAAACGGCTGTCGCTGCCAAGTACTTTTGACTGTCTTGCAATTTGTGCAGCAAGCTGCGCATGCGGCAGCCCTGAAGCTGAAAATATGGGAAGCTTCTGCCCCCTTACAAGTGTATTCAAGCCGTCTATTGCTGAAACACCGGTCTGTATAAATTCAGAAGGATAATCCCTTGCCGCAGGGTTCATAGGTATTCCATTTATATCAAGCCTTTTTTCGGGTATTATATCAGGTCCGCCATCAGCAGGTTTCCCAATGCCGTCAAATACTCTTCCAAGTATATCCATTGAAAGAGGAAGTTCAATACCCCTTCCCAAAAATCTTACTTTGGTGGAGGCTATATTTATACCTGCCGCATTTTCAAATAACTGAACAAGTGCATTATCCTCATTTACTTCCAGTACTCTACACCTTCTAACTTCTCCATCTAAAAGTTCTATTTCTCCAAGTTCACCGTATTTTACGCCTTCTACCTTTTTTACAAGCATAAGCGGGCCCGCTACCTCGTTTATTGTTCTATATTCCTTAAGCAATCCTATTCACCCTCTTTCGTTATAAGCTCTTCTATCTGCTTCTTCAAGTCATCTTCAACTTTTGCAAACACTGCATCCACTTCTTTTTCGGGAACATATTTGGCTCTTCCTATTCTCTCTCTTACCGCTATTTCAAATACCTTCGTAATATCAACACCGGCATTTATGGCTTTTTCCCCTTCGTAATAAAACTGAATTATCAGTTTCAGCATCCTGTATTGTTTATACAATGATGTATAAGTATCTGTTTCATGAAAAGCATCCTGGTGCAGATAATCCTCCCTAATTGACTTTGCTTCTTCAAGTATCAACCTGTCATTTGACGATAATGCATCAACTCCGACAAGCCTTACAATTTCCTCTAATTCCGATTCTTCCTGCAGTATCCTCATTGTATCTCCTCTAAGCTTATTCCAGTCCCTTGCCACATTTTCACCAATCCATTCATCAAGCCTGTCCAAGTATAAGGAATAGCTCAAGAGCCAGTTAATTGCAGGAAAATGCCTTTTATATGCAAGGTTTGCATCAAGCCCCCAGAAAACCTTGACTATTCTTAAGGTTGCCTGTGTTACTGGTTCTGAAAGGTCTCCCCCCGGAGGAGATACTGCCCCAATCGCCGTAAGGCTCCCTTCACGCCCATTTGTACCCAAAGTTAAAATCCTGCCTGCCCTTTCATAAAACTGGGCAATTCTTGAACCAAGATAAGCCGGATATCCTTCTTCTCCTGGCATTTCCTCAAGGCGTCCTGACATCTCCCTTAATGCCTCCGCCCAACGAGATGTTGAGTCGGCCATCAATGCCACGCTGTAACCCATGTCTCTGAAATATTCAGCAATTGTTATACCTGTATAAATTGAAGCTTCCCGGGCTGCCACAGGCATATCGGAAGTATTGGCAATCAGTACTGTCCTGTTCATAAGTGATTCTCCTGTTTGTGGGTCTTTAAGCTCGGGGAATTCAAGAAGAACATCTGTCATTTCATTTCCACGCTCACCGCAGCCAATATATACTACAATTTCCGTATCCGACCATTTTGCGAGCTGGTGCTGGACTACTGTTTTCCCGCTTCCAAACGGTCCTGGTATACCTGCGACACCACCTTTTGCAAGCGGGAACAGTGTATCTATTACTCTCTGGCCTGTTATCATCGGAGTTTCGGGAGGCAGTTTCTCCCTGTAAGGCCTACCCTCACGTACAGGCCACTTTTGCAGCATTTTTATATCAATAATTTCACCACCGTCTGTCTTTACATTTGCAACCGTATCTTCAACAGTAAATTCACCGGAATAGATCCGTGTAAGCAAACCTTCAACACCATTAGGAATCATAATCATGTGTTCCACAATATTTGTTTCCTTTACCTTTCCGATTATATCTCCCGTTGAAACCTTAATACCATCTTCTACTGTGGGTTCAAACTTCCATTTTCTTGTTCTGTTTAATGAATCCACATTAATACCTCTTGTAATATTACTGCCAACTTTTTCCCTTATCTCTTCAAGCGGCCTTTGTATTCCGTCAAATATTTTTCCTATAAGGCCCGGGCCAAGTTCAACACTTAACGGTGAACCTTCTGATACTACCGGCTCACCCGGGCCAAGTCCTGCTGTTTCCTCATATACCTGTATTGATGCCCTGTCACCATGCATCTCAATAATTTCTCCAATCAATTCATGCTCACTGACACGTACTACATCAAACATATTTGCATCTCTCATACCTTCAGCTATTACAAGAGGCCCTGCAACTTTTACTATTGTTCCCTGACTCAAAATTTATCCCTTCTTTCAATATCACTCTGCATTAAATAATATGTCCGCACCCACAGCACGCTCGACACATTTTTTTATATTTTTCATTCCTATTCCCAGTGAACCCCAGTTGCCGGGTATAGGTATAATAGCTGGAACTTGTTTTTCATCATACACTTCAATATCAGAGATTAAATCCTTTGCAACCTGCTCTGTTATAAATATAACAGCATAATCATTCCTGGCAAGTTTATCAAGTGTAACCGCGGCATCTGATTTCTCTTTTATGGCATATGTGTCAATTCCTACAGCCTTGAATCCAAGAATGCTCTCTTTTCTTCCCATAACTGCTATTTTATACATAACTATCCCTTAATCTCCTTCTTATAACATCATCAGGAATGTCTCCCTTTTTGCCTGACATTATTATCCTTATATTTCTGATTTCATTTTCTTTTGCGATAAGATAACAAACAAGCGGTTCCAGTCCAACTGAAACATACCTGTATTTTTTAATATGCTCAATCATAAAATTGTCAAAAAGCCTTTCAATCTCAGATAGGCTGTTTGTATGAATAAAACTTGAAACACCTTCCTCAAATACTTTTCCGTATTTAGTATATTTTATCTCCTCAATTGTTTTTTCAACAGGCTCGTCATAATTTTTTATAAATCTTTTATTATCCAGATTTCCACCTGCTATAAATGTTTTTTTTAAATAATCACTGTTTTTTTTCATTTCCCTTATCCGTAAGAACATCCTTATATTTGCAAGGTCAATCATAACAGCAATTAGTCTTTTTAAAAAATCACTTTTGTATATTCGGCAGAACTCCACCATCTGTCCATACATTGCTTTATCAAGAAGAATATCAACTATCTGGGGGTCACCTGTCCTGTTTAAATCATCAATGCATTCTTCCACTGCATTTCTCATTATACAAGGCATATCCGAAATCTCATGTTCCCTTATCATTTCAATCAGCTTTTTTTTATCTATTAATGACGGTTCAAGTAATATCTTTTCGTAATCCTGCCCCGAATACTCCCCTTTTATTATAACCTTTGCGTTATGATAGTCATTTCTTTGTAGGAATACGTCTACCGGTTCATTTTCAGGAGAAATTTCTTTCAGAAGTGTGTAAACCTTTGATATTTCCTCCTTCAACAGTATTTCGTAATCACATATATCCGCGAGTTCAACCTGTGAATTTCCATACCCTGCATCGTACAACACTTTTAAAGCATCTGCCGGAGTTTTGGCATCAATCATCCTTTCAATTCTATTACTGCCTATCATATGTTTTTCCATTACCTTTATCCTTGCTGTCGCATATGCATAATCTATATCCTTCACCAAAACCCGTTAAAGCCTCCCTTCCGGTTGCCACTTAAACAGTACATACAACACTATTATTATCAGGATTAAAACAATACGGCTACAACTATCTCTTCAAGTTTGTCACGCTGCATTCTTATAATTGCTTCAAAAGAATTATTTATTTCAATATCTCCTTTTTTTATTATAAAACCGCCTTTAATATCTCTTGTTTCACCGGATAATTTTATATTGCCTTTAATACCGTTTTTTACTAATTTCTTATTTATTTTTTCTACAAAATCCTGTCCGACTCTCCCTTTATCCTTTTTTGACAAAATAATCTCCGCATCACCGTCTTTGCATGTTTCGGCTATCATATTCACAAGCATATCCTCATATTCATTGTCAGATTTGGATATCAAAAATTCCAATGCCGTATCAAATACCTTGCTTATCATATCCTGCTTCACCTGCAGTTTCTTCTTACGCCCTTCAAGTCCGGCTACGGAAATCATTCTCTCTTTTCGTATATCTGCTTCATTTTCAGCCTTTTTAACCATTTCTTCCATGTTCTGCCTTGACTCGTCACGTGTTCTTTCCATTATTTCAAAAGCTTCTTTATCAGCCTCATCAAGGTTTTTACGAGCATTTTGCCTTGCTTCTTCCATTATTTTGTTTATTATCCTGTCGGTACTCGTCATTTTAATACACTCCTGTTTTGAATTGAAAACATATAAACTACTGATTAGATGCTTATACCAAAAATCATCAATATGGAAGCAAGAAGTGCAAGTACTGCATATGTTTCAACCAAAGCTGCAAACATTATTCCCTTTGCAAGGTCTTCCGGCCTTTTGGCTATTATGCCAATACCCGCTGCTGCTGCCCTTCCCTGTGCAATACCGGAAAAATACCCTACTACTGCTATAGGTAAGGAAGCTGCAAGTATTAGGAATCCCTGTACTGTCGTTAAATCCACCATCGGCCCGCCAACTATACCAATCCGGTTTAAAATGACGAATGCAGTAAGCAGTCCGTATATACCCTGAGTACCCGGCAGTGCCTGAAGTAAAAGTGCCTGTCCGAATTTATCAGGTTCTTCGGTTACAAGCCCCGCAGCTGCTTCACCTACAATACCAACTCCTTTGGCAGAACCTGTTCCTGCAAGAAGAGCTGCCAATGCCGCTCCCAACATAGCCAATACATTTCCATTAAACAAACTTATTATCCAGTCCATTGTTAAAGCCTCCTGTCACTTCAAATTAATATAATTCGTATTTATTTTAAATGGTTTAAACGCCTTACCCCCACCTTCATAAAATTTGCTGAAAAATTCCACATACTGAAGCCTGCTTGCATGTACATATGCACCTAGTGCATTTATCAGGATATTAAAAACATGCCCTACTATGAATATTATAATCAAAAGCAATATTCCAATAATATTTAAACCAAAAAGTATACCTACCGTATTGATTACAGAAGCTATTACCCCAGTCGCAAGTCCAAGTGCCAGTAATCTTGAGTACGATAATACATCACTTAAATACCCTGTAACGTTATAAAGGCTCAAAATCCCTGAAAAAAATTTTTTTATTATTCCTTTCTGGTTCCTCCCCTGTGTCAGTATCAGCAGTATTCCTCCCAAAACAGACATAAATTTCCCTGCTCCTGCAATATCTCCTCCTGCAAACATTAATACAAGGCCAATCAAAAGAATATACCAAAACCCGATATCAAATACGGCATCCAATACTTTACCTTTCTTAATAAGAATATAAGCCTTGACTGCCATACCTGTAAACAAATGTATCCCGCCGAAAACAAGCGACCATATCAAAAGTCTCATTGGGTCATCAAGAGGATTAAACCACAAGGGCGGTAGTGTAAAATTCCCCGACGTAATGAGTTCCGTTATATTCCCGAACCATCCGCCAAATAAAACTCCCCAGGCAAAAGTGGAAATACCACCAAGAAATAAAAGCCTTAAAAGTTTTCCAAAAATTCTGGAAGGTTTAAACTTCAAAAGCGCGAGACCTGACAGTAATGCTATCAAAAATCCGTACCCCGCATCACTTATCATCATCCCAAAAAATATGAAATAAAAAGGCGCCATTAATATATTTGGGTCAATACCCCTTGATTGCGGTAAACTGTATAATTCCGTTATTAATTCAAATGGTTTAACCACAGTTGGATTATCCAACAGTACGGGAAATTCTTCTGACTCATTCGGGGTATGTAATTCAACAATACAGTCCCAATGTTTCTCCATCTCTTTTTTTACATTTTCACTCAAATTTGAAGGTACCCAGCCCTCCATCATAAATGTCCTGTTTGTTTTTATCATACTGCTTTGTGCTTTTTTCCTGTCACGCCTCATCAGCAGATAATCATGAAACACCTCAAGATTATCCTTTTGTTCCTTAAAAGAAGAAATTCTTTTTTCTATTTTCTCTCTTTCCTTTTGTATTTGCAGAATTTTTTCATCACAGGAATTTATGTTATGTGCTGCCGTACCCTTTATATCCTTGAATACAGTCTTTGTAAATCCATGTTTTTTCAGCAGTCCTGACAGCCTTTCCCTGCTGGATTCATGATATATTATGGAAACATATACAGTTTCCCTGTTGCTATTTACAGTTTCTACAGTACATTCGGGTATATTTTCAAGAAGTTTGTCATTGATTTCCTTCCACTCATGTGGAGTTGCAGGAATAACACCAATTATAATATCAGTTACAGAAGTACCTTTCATTTCAAACGGAATATCAAGCCCTTTCCAGGGTTCAAGACTTCCTTTGAGGCTTTCCAGCTGGTTTTCTTCACTCCTTAATTGTGAAAGCCTTTCATTACATTTTGATATTACATCAACCGCATCCCTTAATATATCACTATTATATATTATATTTGTAAAATCCGACCTTTCAAGATCCCTTTTAAAGTTGAGAAAGTTTTTTTTACTGTTATTGTATTTTTCAAGGTTTTTTATAGCTTCATCAACCTTTGAAATATAGCTGTCAAGTTCTGTAACTTTCTCTTCTTCTCCATCTCTTGAAACAAGTTCATGCCATTCTTTCTCCGATGTCTTATTCTGGATATTATCTATTTCAACAACACCCATTCTCATGAGTATATCAAGAATTTGCTCCTGGTGTTTTTCGAAACCTATAAGGCTTATCCTTTTCATATCAACTATAGCCATGAGATTTTATTATCCTTCCGGCAATTATTTCTGCTGCATTTGTTATGTTTTGTTCTGCCTCTTTTTTTATTGTTTCACACTCTTTTAAAATTCTGTTATTAATCTTTTCTATTTCCTTGTATGCATCTGATTCAGCTTTTTTTATTATTGCCTTTTTTTTAATTTCAGCCTCTTCATTTGCTTTTTCCAATAACCTATAGGATTCTTTTTCCGCATTGGCTAAAATTCGGCGTTCATCAGCCAAAGAGGTTTTAACTATATTATCTGCTTCTTTTTCCGCATGTCTTATTGATCTTATTATCTCAAGCGACATAATTTCATCACCCTCTTTTAAATCTTTAAAGTATATTTTATATTTAATGATATAAAAAATCAAGAAAAATTAAAAAATAAATGCCATTATGTCATCTAATGTGTTACAATGAGTTTAGTAAAATTATATTATATTATATGGAGATAGGTAAAGGGTGGTATTATGAAGAATGCTCGAAACATATATATGCAGTATCTGATAGGCACAAATCCTCTTAATTGGTGGAAACTCCTGTTTGACAATAAATTTGATATTAAATGGTGGTATATACCGAAAGTATTGTTTATTTCATTTATTGTATTATTAAACAGCCCGTTTGTGCTGCTAGAAAAGATTATTTTTACCAAGAAAATCTACAACACAAAAATAGAAAATGACCCCGTATTTATCATAGGACATTGGAGAAGCGGAACTACCTATCTGGTAAATATACTTTCAAAAGACAAACAGTTTTCATTCTTTACCATAATCCAGACATATGCACCATGGATTTTCCTTACGTTAAAACCGGTTATCGAAAAAGTAATGAAGGTTACTCTCCCAAAGAAGAGGCCGATAGACAATATTGAACTCAATATCAATCTTCCCCAGGAAGAAGAATTTGCAGTAGCAAACTCCGCACCTTATTCAATCCTTCATATGATGGCATTCCCAAGAAACCGTGATAAATATGTAAAATATGGTCTTTTTGAGAACCCTTCGGAACAATGGATAAAAAAATGGAAGGAAGTATATTTATACCTGCTTAAAAAGGTCACTTATATGTCAGGCGGTAAAAGGTTGTTATTAAAAAGCCCGAACAACACGATGAGAATAAAGGCACTGTTGGAACTGTTTCCAAATGCAAAATTCATACACATTTACAGAAATCCATATAAGGTTTGCGCATCCACCATAAGAATGTACAGGACCATGTTTTCCGTCTACACCCTGCAGGAACTTGCCCGTGAAGAAGACGCTGAAAATTTTCAGGTTGATCTTTATAAGAAGTTTTATACAAAATTCTTCAAGGAAAAATCACTTATTCCAAAAGGGAATCTTGTTGAAATAAAATACGAAGATTTTGTACAATATCCTCTTAAGTCCCTTGAATTTATTTATAGAGAACTTAATATGGCTGGTTTTGATGAAGCAAAAATAGACTTTGTAAAATACATCAATTCACAGAAGGGATATAAACCAGGAAAAAACATCCTTAAAAAAAGGTTAATGAAAAAAATCCGTAAGAATTGCAGTGATATTATTACTGAATTGGGCTATAGTATATAATGCTGGTTGTCAGTTATTATCTGTTTTTTTCTCTTTTACCAAAGATAAATGGCAGTATGCAAACTAAAATCAGTATGAACAGGGATAATAAGGTAATCCACATACCAACATTAAACTTATCAGGTATGAATTCAAGTTCAACATAATGTGAACCTGCACTCAAATAAAAACTTAGGAAACCATTATCAACAGCTTTGGGTTTTACATCCAAACCGTCGACCCTTATCTTCCATCCAGGATCAAATGGTATTGTCATAAAGGCAATCCCCTCGTCTTCAGCTTCAATAACACCTTCCACACTATTATCTGTAAAATTTACAAGAGTAAGCGAATTCTTTCTTATAAGCGATATTGCATTTTTGAATGCCTCTTCGTTAAGCCCGTATGAATAAAGCCTGAAACTTCCTGATTCCAGTGCGGTATTTTTTATGGTAAGGTTAAATTCAACAACAGTTCCTGCCTTGCAAAATCCGACATTCACCATTGTTGAACGTATTGCATTGAAATTAATTTTTTTATCGCCCACCATAATAAAACCATTATCTATGTTGCTACCTGAAATATCATGATACAGGTACACATGCATGTCCTTTTCCGGCACAATCTTTACTCTGGCAATTGACTTGATATCCTTGTTACTGCGTTTATAGCTGTAATTTTTTGTCCAGGAACCACTGTATGTCATGTTTGTATTTGTACCCTGCTTTTGTTCAAGAGGTACAAAAATATCCGATACACCACAGATTTTTTCAATAAATTCATTCTGTACCTTAAAAGGATCTGTTTTATTGCTTTTCCAGTCAATGACCCCATTTGGTGCATAAAAGCCAAGCGGCAGCGCATACAGATTTTCATATACTTTTATTTCATCAGTTGATGCAATCTCTTTATAAAGCCTTTCCTCTATTTCATCATTACGCCGTATAATGTATTTAATGCCGAACAGTGAATCAAGCAGTGCTGTTGAACCTTCGTATTTGTAACTATTTATTCCATTGCTGTGGAAGCCAAAATTCTGCATTGTCTTTACAGGTTTCATAGGAATGGTAGATGAAAATATAGATAACCCACGAAAATTATACAGATTAGGGTCATTTGTCGTTTTTGGAGGGTATATTTCCATACGGTAAAAACTTTTGTCAGAAGCATTGATTTCCTTAATCTTATTTCTTATATCAGCTGCTTCCGTTCCGCTTGAGTACCCGTTTCTTGTTGAATAGTACTCGGTTCTGTCAATAGTATCGGCTGTTACAATTGTATTCAGTGTAATTTCCGCAAAAACAACAAGGAGAAATATGAGAGGCCTGTACGATATTTTTTTTAGTTTAAAATGACCGTCAGATGTCAGGACTGCCGCATAAAGTACAACAAACAGTATGCTTATATACAGTATCATATGCCCGGGTGGTTTTTCGTTTATCTTTTGTGATAAAACAATTAAGCCTATTGCCACCGAACAAAAACTCCCTATCTGCTTTCCGCTGAATTCATCGAGTTTGTTAAATGCGGTATAAGACAATGTTAAAATAACAAATATGCCTATAAATGAATAACGATACGGAAGCTGATTTGGAAAATGTGAACCATGCCATATAAAATTCAATGTATCCGTATTAAAACTCAAGAAAATAAGCATGAGCAATCCCATATACAAAAGTTTCTCCTTCAACCTGACAATCCGACTGAAAAAATACATAGGCATCAGTATCAAAACTGCTATTCCGCAGTAAAGATTAGGCATTCCTTCCCTTATGGAAGGCTCTGTAATGACAAAGAACCGGCTTATATAATCAAATATATCAAAATATTGTTTAAAACCTGCAGGAAATGTTTCTCCTGCTGCTGAAGTCAATTTCAGTGCAAAGAATGTCGGGACAAGCAGTATTGAGGCTAACCCAGCGGAAAGCAGCGAAAATCCTGAAAACTGCAATGTTCTTTTAACCAGTATTTTTGGCTTTTTAAAATCATGATACTGAAAAAGGCAGACAGGAAAATATACTGCTATAAACAAGCATATAAATATTGACATATAAAAACTTGAAAAAAGGCTAATGCCAAGAGCAATACAAAAGAATACACCCTTTCCGTCACGTATCAACCTGACAAGACCAAGTACAATCAAAGGAAGAAGATAAATCGCATCAAGCCACATTATATTCCACGAATATGCCATCATATGGCCGGAAAGTGCATACAACAGTGAAAATGCCGTAACAGAAAGATCGGTTTTATTGTTGAGCACCTTTTTTAAATAAACGGCAAAACATGCTCCTGCAAGGCCGGTCTTTAAGAGGACAAGTGTGAGGATAATCTCTGTGAGATTTTCCTTTGGAAAAAGTATTGAAATTATGTTAAGCGGGCTTGCAAGATAATAAGCAATAAGTGGCAGATAAGTTGCCCCGAGGCCTCCTGTCCATGAATAAAGAAGGCTTGAAAATGAACGCAGTTTATCCTGTAAATCCGAAACGAAAGGGGCATATTGATGATAAAGATCGATAAGAAGTATGTCACGTCCCCCAAATGGATATATTCCTCTTGTAATATATGCTGTTTCAAGAATTACCACAGGTAAAAGAAATGATAAAATCAACACATAATTTTTTTTGATTAATAAACCAAACTTTTGTACCAATGGCTCACATTTTCTCACTAATGAACCACATTGTTCAACCAGGTGTATGATAAAATTCATGCTTTTTGGTCCCCTGTCTGACTAATTTTTTAGTGTTATTATATATTATTTTTTTATGCAGGTCAAAGCAAATATTGATTCTTGGTGCGATTTTTAATCTTGATTCTTCATTTTGAATTTGATTTGCTTTGTTTCCCAAGTTATTGACAAGGAATATGCGTTCTGTTACAATATACATGTAATAAGGAAGGAGTAATATTATGTCTAAAACGATACCGATTCATATAAAATGGCTGGCTGACCTTTTACCTGAAGGATGGCCTGTAGGTACTTCAACACTAATCACCGGCCCCGGCGGATCAGGTAAACCTTTGATAGGTAATGTTATTATTGATTCATGGCTCAGGGCAGGCGGAGGAATAGTTTTCATGTCTCTTCAATATCCTGAACAGCACTTTGCATATGAAAGTTTTAAACGCGTGGCAGGATACGGTCTGGAAAGATACAACAATAATATTGTTTTTATTGAACTTGATACATCCGCAAAAGAAGTTGGCCCCGTAAATGATCATAGTTTTTCAGCTAATCTCGTATACCCTGAACAATGGAATAAGGCAGTCAATCAAGGATTTAAATTTCTTCACTCAGTTCCATCCGACCCTGGGATATTGATTTTTGGATCAGCACTGAATTTATTATTCTTTTCCCCAACTTATCGTTCAAAGATAACAGAAACTATAATTAAATCATTAAAAGACCAAAGGTTTTCATGCCTGTTTTCAGTTAGCGTAAAACCACATTCAGAACTGGTAGCAAAACTGGAATCAACTGTAAGCAATATTATTTACTCTGACAAGCCGGGTAAAGAGATGTCTCTCTTTATGGAAATTAAAAAGATGCAAGGTGTTCAATTTGACAGCACACGTATCCATATACCTATACCAAAATCAGAACTTGAAGCAACAAGGGATATCGCAGAGCACAGCCGAAACAGGGTAATTCCTGAAATATCACGCATTTGACTTGTTACGGCAATTATGCCAGTTGCAAATAAGTTTTTTTTCAGGAACTATCCTACCTTTACTCTTAATCCTTCGAACTGGCTGTTGTAAAGTTCTGCATAAAAACCGCCCTTTTCGAGAAGCTCCCTGTGATTACCCTGCTCCACAATATCTCCATGGTCCATGACGAATATAATATCCGCATCACGGATGGTTGAAAGGCGGTGTGCTATAATAAAACTTGTACGCCCCTTCATAAGATTGTCCATTGCCTTTTGTATCCGTATTTCAGTACGTGTATCCACTGAACTTGTAGCTTCATCAAATATCAGCATATCGGGATTGGCAAGTATCGCCCTTGCAATTGTAATAAGCTGCTTCTGCCCATTTGATATATTTGAAACCTCCTCGTTCAAAATCATATTATAACCACCAGGAAGAGTGTGCACAAAACTGTCGACATGTGCCGCCTTCGCAGCAGCTATTACTTCCTCATCACTTGCATCGAGACGGCTGTAACGGATATTTTCAATAATACTTACATTATAAAGCCATGTATCCTGCAAAACCATGCCGAACATTGAACGCAGACCATTACGCGTAAATTCCCTGATATTATGGCCATCTATCATAATAGCTCCTTCATTTACATCATAAAACCGCATCAACAGTTTAACCATGGTTGTCTTTCCTGCGCCTGTAGGACCAACTATTGCAACCTTTTGTCCCGGTTTTACAAATGCTGAAAAGTCCTTGATAATTATTTTATCAGGATTGTATCCAAAATGTACATGTTCAAACTCCACTCTTCCTGAAGTCTTATCTATCCTGACAGGTGATGTTGTTTCCAAAATTTCCTCTTCTTCTTCGAGAAATTCAAATATACGTTCAGCACATGCTGCTGTCTGTTGCAGTACGTTGGTTATGTTTGCTAACTGAGAAATGGGATGTGTAAATGAACGTACATATTGTATGAACGCTTGTATATCTCCTACCGCTATAACCCTCCTGGCAGCAAACCAGCCACCCATAACACAAACTGCCACATATCCCAGATTCCCTACAAATTGCATAATAGGCATCATCATCCCTGATAAAAACTGTGACTTCCATGCTGAACTGTAAAGTGTAGCGTTGTATCTATCAAATTTTTCAATACTTTTTTTCTCTCCGTTGAATGCCTTCATTACAACGTGTCCGCCATACATTTCTTCCACATGCCCGTTTATATGTCCAAGATAGACCTGCTGCTGCTTAAAGTATTTCTGTGAACGTTTTACGATAGTAGTAATTAAAATCATAGAAATTGGCAGTATACAAAGTATAACAAGTGTCATCGAAGCACTGATACTTAACATCATAATCAATACTCCTACAATTGTTGTAACCGACATAATAATCTGCGTGATGCTCTGGTTCAAAGTTTGATTTATAGTATCAACATCATTTGTAACACGTGATAAAATTTCACCATGATTTGTTTTATCAAAATACTTAAACGGCATGCGGTTAATTTTTTCAGAGATTTGCTTTCTAAAATTATATGTTATTTTCATTGAAACTTTTGACATTATCCATCCTTGTATGTATGCAAACAAGGAACTGGCAAGATACAAAAATACCAGTATCATAAGAATTCTGCCAACATACTCAAAGTCAATTCCGTTCCCACTGCCGGCTATTTCAGCCATTAAACCTTCAAACAAACTTGTAACAGCCTTCCCAAGTATTTTGGGCCCCAGTATGGTAAATACAGCACTGGCAGCAGCAAACAAAAATACAACTATTAACTGTATTTTATATTTGCTTAAGTGTTTAATCAACTTTTTCATTGTATCTTTAAAATTTTTAGCCTTTTCGCCATGCATTGCTCCTCCAGGCCCGTGCATGATTCCCCTGCCTCTTCCCGGAGGACGGAACTTCGCGCTATCAGCTTTGTAGGAGTTGTTTCCTTTCCCTTCATTATAATCACTCATGCCAATTCCTCCTTTGAAAGCTGTGATAAAGCAATCTCCCTGTAAACATTACATCTCTCCATAAGTTCCCTGTGATTGCCCTTGCCGGCTATCCTTCCTTCATCAATGACAATTATCTGTTCTGCATCCATAATTGTTGATATGCGCTGTGCAACAATAATAACAGTACTTTCTCCTGTCTGCTTTTTAAGAGCTTTTCTTAATGCTGCATCCGTTCTGAAATCAAGAGCTGAAAAACTGTCGTCAAATATGAAAATATTGGGTTTCTTTACTAGTGCCCTCGCTATTGAAAGCCTTTGCTTCTGTCCTCCTGATACATTACTTCCGCCCTGGGAAATTGCTGCTTGAAACCCTTCCTGCATTTCGTCTATAAATTCCATTGCCTGCGCAGTTTCAGCCGATTCTCTTATAATTTCATTTGATGCATTTTCATCCGCATATTTCAGATTTGACTCAATTGTACCACTGAACAAAGAACCTTTTTGAGGTATGTATCCTATTATGTCACGGAGTTCATGCTGCCTGATATTGCGTATATCAATACCGTCAATAAGCACCTTTCCTCCTGTTACATCATAAAACCTCGGAATCAGGTTAACAAGCGTTGATTTTCCTGAACCTGTCGTGCCGATAATCGCCGTTGTATGCCCCGGTAGTGCTTTGAAACTTATATCCTTCAATAAATCTTTTTCTGCACCGTGATACCTGAAGAATACATTTTTAAATTCAACAATCCCTTTAACCTTTTTATTAAAACTGACAGGGTTTTCAATATCAACTATTTCAGGTTCTGTTTCCAATACTTCTGAAATACGCTGTGCTGATACCGAAGCCCTCGGTAACATAATGAACATCATAGACAGCATAAGAAATGAGAAAATAATCTGCATTGTATACTGCATGAATGCCATCATATCTCCTACCTGCATACTTGAAGCTGCAATATGATGTGCCCCAACCCATACAATAAGTATTGTAACACCATTCATAATAAGCATCATTGCAGGCATCATAACCACCATTACACGGTTTACAAACAAAGTAGTCTTTGCAAGATGAATATTTGCTTTGTCGAAACGATCTTCCTCAAACTTCTGCGTATTAAATGCCCTGATTACCATCATTCCCGACAGGTTTTCCCTTGTAACCAGGTTTATCCTGTCAACAAGTTTCTGCATCAGCTTGAATCTGGGCATTGCTATGCTGAATACGAGAAGTATCAAACAAAGAAGTACCAAAACCGCAAGAGCAATAATCCAGGACATTGAAATACTTTTACCTGTTGCCCTTATAACACCTCCAATACCCATTATGGGTGCAAAGAAAACCATTCTTATCATAATAATAATCAACATTTGTATCTGTGTAATGTCATTTGTAGTTCTCGTTATAAGCGAGGCAGTTGAAAATTTGTCAAATTCCATACCTGAGAAATTCTCAATTCTTATAAAAGTACTTCTTCTCAAATCCCTTGCAGTTCCTGCTGCCGTTTTAGCTGCCAAAAATCCCACTGTTATTTCGCAGGCTCCTGAAACAAGTGATATTAAAAGCATAATAATACCAATATTTATTATGCAGCTGTTTTGAATTTTATCTGTATTTATACCAATTTCCTTATATTCATTCTTGATACAGGCTACAGAAGACTGTACAATCATACTATTATCCATGGCACTGAATTTTTCATCTATGGATTCAAGCATCTGCATACGCTGTTCCTGTGGCAGTTTTGAAAATAATTCAAATATATCGGTATCTGCAGGAATATTCATTCCATTGAATGTAATAATACCATTCTCATCCTCATCTGCCATTTTTTCAATACCTTCCGTTATCAGAAAAGCTTTTCCTGTTACTGGATTTAAAAGTTCAATCTTTGATTTGCCTGTATCACTTAATACATATACCGGTTCTTTTTCCAAGTTGGGATAATCCTTAATATGATTGTCGAAATCAACATTTGATTTATCAATCAGTATATAACTGTTTAATACTTCTTTCCTGTCCTTATCATTCATAAACAGTACGAGTTTATCCATTTTGCTTTGCCTGATTGCTTCAGGTACTGCACTGACAATTCCCCCCTGTTGTATTCCCTTATTTACAATATCAGACATGTAATCCGGAAGTGCAAGATTGCACATTGCTGCTGTAAACAGCAGAATTATTGCACTTATAATCATCATTGTATAAGGTTTTAAATATTTAACCAGCTTAATCATAAGTCACATCTACCTTCCAATTTATACATTTTAACCATTTTCATTTTTTTTTTGCTCCACACTGTTTTGCATTTTCTTTAGTTTATCAAGACCTCCTTTCCAATGTCAATCTTTTTTTGAGTTATCGCAAACACGATATCTGTCCCCTTGTTTGTGATTAGAAATACAATGTTTAAGTAATACTATTACAAGAAAAGAAGAAATGAGGTGTATAATGGAAAAAGGGAAATTCAGGGATTTGATAGCACTAGCATCCGTACCTCTGATGATGACACTTGGTAATTCAATGCTGGTACCCGTACTTCCGACAATTGAAAAAGAAACGGGCATAAGTTCCTTGCAATCCAGTATGATTATAAGTGTTTACTCTATTGTTTCAATTTTTTTCATACCTGTTGCAGGTTACCTTTCAGATCGTTTAGGGCGAAAGAAAATAATTGTTCCTGGGTTGGCAATTGCCGGTATAGGAGGTTTTATATCATTCATCGTTTCCTGGCTGCTTGAAACCCCGTTTTATTTTATTCTTGCCGGCAGGTTCATACAGGGCCTTGGTTCAGCCGGTGCCTTTCCTGTTGTAATTCCTACTATTGGTGATATGTTTAGTAAGGAAAGTGACATTAGCAGAGGACTTGGCATCATTGAGACCTCAAATACGGCAGGCAAGCTCCTAAGTCCTGTACTGGGAGCCTTACTTGCTGCAGTATTGTGGTTTATACCATTCTTGTTCATACCGGTTTTCTCATTTATATCTATCATCCTTGTTTTAATATATGTTAATATTCCAAAGATACCAGATGATGAAAACAGAAAAAGTTTTATTGATTTTTTTAATAATATAAGGCTTATTCTCAAACAAAAAGGCAAATGGCTTTATACAGTATTCTTTGTTGGATTTGTTTCAATGTTCATATATTTCAATTTTCTCTTTTATCTTTCTTCGACACTGGAAGATACTTTTAATATACACTCAATAAGCAGGGGATTATTAATTGCAGTCCCGTTGCTTGGTCTATGCGCAACCTCCTTTGTTATAGGAAAAATTATTGGGAGAAATATGAAACTTATGCGTATTTTTATAATATCAGGCTTTATTATTGCTTCCTCTGGATTGTTTGCACTTATACCGGTGGAAAGTTTGATTTCCCTAATTATTTTTATTTCCATAGCCGCTGTCGGTATTGGAGCAGTTCTGCCCGCTGCTGATTCCCTTATTACCGAGGGAATAGAAAAAGAGCATCGCGGTACAATAACCTCTCTTTACAGCAGTGCCCGCATGCTTGGAGTTGCTTCCGGGCCTCCCACTGCAGCAATACTTATGAAAGCAGATTCCGCAATATTTTATGTTCCGGCTGTAACAGCCTTGCTTTGCATTCTTGTAACAATAGTTTTCATAATCCCAGATAAAATTAAAAATCCAATAAATGAGCTGGAGGCAATATAGTTCTATACACTTAACTACGCCTGCAGTAAAAACAGGCGTAGTACAAGCCTGCCACTTCAGTGGCAGGTAGTTGAATATTTCTACCTCTTTCTAATACCTGCCTTTTTAAAGGCGAATTATTTTCAAAACGCTAAAGCCTTACTGGCTAAAGCCAGTGGTATCAGACCTGGCGTTTGAAAATAAATGACAGCTATATTATAATAAATAGTGATATAGGAGGAATATTATGCTGCACGAATTTTCAAGAATTGAATCTTTAATCGGCAAAAAGGCATTAAAAAAATTGGCAAAAAGCAAGGTTGCCGTTTTTGGAATAGGTGGAGTAGGATCTTTTGTTGTTGAAGGGCTTGTACGCTCAGGCACAGGTAAAATAGTCCTTGTCGACAATGATTTGATATCCATTACAAATATAAACAGGCAACTTCATTCACTAACAAATAATATCGGTATGCCTAAAGTTGACATTATGGAAAAAAGAATACTTGAAATCAATCCGAAAGCTTTTGTTGAAAAATATCGGGAATTCTATACAGCTGAAAATTCATTCCATTTAATCAAGAATGATTATGATTATATTGTTGATGCAATAGATACTGTTACTTCAAAAACAGGCCTTATAGTCAATGCCATAAAAATGGGAATACCTGTTATAAGTTCTATGGGAACCTGCAACAAGCTTGATGCTACAATGTTCGAGGTGGCTGATATATATTCTACTTCTGTTTGCCCTCTTGCAAAAGCCATGCGAAGAGAACTAAAAAAACAAGGAGTAGAAAAATTAAAAGTGGTTTATTCAAGAGAAAAACCAATAAAACCAAAGGGATTAGAATCAAACGGCAGTGTTTCATTTGTTCCTTCAGTTGCCGGTCTTATAATTGCCGGTGAAGTTATCAAGGATTTAATCACTACCCCCTGAGATTTTTCAGCATATCAATAGTTAGGGGTCATTGGATGAAATATTCATACCCAGTTCCAACATCTTTATTTCTTTGGGTATCATGTGATGATATTTGGAGGGCAGTACTTTATAAAAGGATTCTTTTATACTGTATTTTTTTACAGCACCCGTAACACCTATAAATTTTCCTATAAGCGCTATAATTGCATAAGTTACATTACCCATATCCGAAGCCATTCGTGTAGCAGGTATCATGTGGATACCGACATCTGTTCTTGAAGGCTTCCTGTTAACCAGAGAACTGTCTGCAATAATAATACCCCCATCTGCAACCACGCTTTCAAACTTATCAAGAGAAGGTGTATTCATAACAATCAATGAGGTTGCCGTATTCAGAATGGGAGAGCCTATATCTTCATCAGAAATAATAACATGAACGTTTGCAGTTCCTCCTCTCATCTCAGCCCCATATGAAGGAAGCCATGATACATTCTTATTTTCAAGTATTCCCGCATTAGCCAGAAGCCTACCTGCAGAAAGAATACCCTGGCCACCGAATCCGGCTATTATTATTTCCTCATGCAACATATTATATCCTCCGTTTTTTACATATTATACTCTAATACTGGTATTCATTACGACTTCTTAAATAACAATATCCTTGCCTTTAAAATTTCCCAGTGGGAAAACCGGTACCATCTCATCCCTTACACGGTTGAGTGACTCAATCGGGCTTAATCCCCAATTTGTAGGACAGGTGGATAAAACCTCAACTATTGAAAACCCAAGCCCTGCAATTTGTATTTCAAAAGCCTTTTTAATCGCCTTTTTTGTATTCTTTAAATTCTTAATATCGTGAGTTGATACCCTTTCTATAAAAACAGCTCCTTCAAGCGATGTTAAAAGTTCACATATCTTTATTGGGAAACCATGTATTTCAGCTTTTCTACCATATGGTGATGTTGTGGTAACCTGATTTAAAATAGTAGTGGGAGCCATTTGGCCTGATGTCATACCGTAAACCGTATTATTTATAAATATGGTTGTTATTTTTTCACCTCTTGCAGCTGCATGTACAATTTCTGCTGTACCTATAGCAGCAAGGTCACCATCACCCTGGTACGTAAATACAACATTGTTTGGATGAACCCTTTTAATCCCCGTTGCAACAGCCGGTGCCCTTCCATGTGCAGCCTGCTGCATGTCACAGTTAAAATAAAGGTAATTGTTATATGAACAACCTACCGATGAAACACCAATTGTATTTCCTTCTATATCAAGTTCATCCATTACTTCGGCAACCATCCTGTGAACTATACCATGTGTACACCCTGGGCAATAATGCATTGATAAATCGGTTAATGCATGTGGTTTCTTAAAAACTACGGCCATTACAAAACTCCCCTTTCTATTATCTTTTGTCGTTTAATATTTCCTTAACTTTATCAAGTATCTCCTTTTGCGTGGGCAGCATTCCACCCATTCTGCCATGGAAGAAAACCTCTTTCTTACCTTTGACAGCAAGCTTTACATCTTCTACCATCTGGCCTGCATTTAATTCAACACTCAGAAAAGCCTTTGGAACATCAGCATATTTTTCGAATGTTTTTGTTGGAAACGGCCAAAGAGTAATCGGGCGTATAAGCCCAATTTTTATTCCTTCCTTTTCTCCCATTTTTATTACATTTTTAATTATTCTCGCAACTGTACCAAAAGCTGATATTATTATATCAGCTTTTTCGCAATTGAAAACATCCACTCTGGTCTCATTTTTTGTTATTTCTCTGTAAATTTCCTGTAATTGAAAATTGCGCATTTCAAGAATTTTAGGATCAGTATTTATGGATTCTATTATGTTGTGTTCCCTTTTAAGTCCTGTTCCCGTAGTAGCCCAGCTCTTATCATAATCAATTATATTTTCCTTATCCCTGAATTCAACTGGTTCCATCATCTGACCAAGCATAGCATCTCCGAGAATCATTGATACAACCCTGTATCGATCCGCAATATTAAATGCTTCAACAGTTAACTCATATAACTCCTGGATACTGTTGGGTGCAAAGACGACCATTCTGTAATCTCCATGACCGCCTCCCTTTACAGCCTGAAAATAGTCACCCTGCGCAGCAAGTATGCCTCCAAGCCCAGGACCGCAGCGCATAATATTTACAACAACAGCAGGAAGCCTTGCACATGACATATATGATATACCTTCCTGCTTCAGGCTTATACCCGGGCTTGACGAGGAAGTCATAACCCTTGCACCTGCTCCTGCTGCTCCATATACCATATTTATCGATGCAATTTCACTTTCTCCCTGTAAGAATGTACCGTTTACTTCCGGCATCCTTTTTGCAAAATAGTGAGCTACTTCAGTCTGCGGCGTAATCGGATATCCGAAAAAATATCTGCATCCTGCTCTTATTGCAGCCTCAGCAATTACTTCATTCCCCTTCATTAAAAGCTTTTCAGCCATTTACAAAACCCTCCTTGAAATATATTGCAATCACTTCTCCACCGTAATCACACAATCAGGACATATCATCGCACAAAATCCACAGCCTATGCATTTTTCCATTTCGTTAACACCTGCAGGATGATATCCCTTGCTGTTGAACCTGTCTGTTTTCATAATTACAATATCTTTCGGGCACACTGACGTACAAAGCCTGCATCCCTTACATTCATCCTCATTAAAAATTACCTTTGCCATTTTTAACCTCACAAATATTCTTAAATGTATAAATCCAATATCTTAAATTCATAAAATATTTATAAATTTCGCATAAACATTATTATAAATCTCTTATTTTAAATTTGCAAGTTCAACATGCAAACAAAAAATTCATTATTGACATTTGACAATCACAATGATAGTATATGTATATTCTAATTTTTTGGCAGGTGTTGTGTATGGGTATTAGTGATAAAAAGCTTGCGGAATATTCAATGGCAATGCTTTACAAGCTTTATATACTATACTCTGAAGGAAAGATTTCCTATAAAACCTATTTAAAGAATATAGAATTAAAGCTGAAATTTCTTAAAGACTACGCCAGTAAAAATTATTCATATCCTTTCCAATAGTTTTTATATTTGTAATATATCAGACTTGCAAGGAATATAAGCCCACCATACCCTACGGCTGGGTATACATATTTTACTATATTGGAGAAACCAAATCTGCTTGCCATAAATGCAAGAATAGCACATACTATTATTATATACGGAGTTTTATGTGATTCTTTATCAGTTACTCTTGCAACAAACCCAAACATACTACCTACTGCTGTTGAGTAAACTTCAGCAATTAATACCACTCCATATATTATTTGCACTACTAATGATATCCTGCCTGCTATATAGAGCATAGGAATTTCAAAATTTATTAGTTTTTGCGTATTTCCCGACATAGCAAAATATATTATTCCAGCACCTGTTCCAAGTCCAACTCCTCCCGCTATTGCTCCATTTCTTATTACTTTCTTGTTTTCTGCATTTGAACCAAGCGGACCAAGTATTGCAGATGCAAGTATTATATTATATGAAACATACAAAACTGCTGACCAAAGCCAATTGTCCATGGATAATTTTCCTGATGCCGCTATTGTAATATTATTAACATCAGGTGGAACCAGAAACATGGAACCAATTCCTACTCCTATAACCGAAATTAACAGGAATGGTACTATTGCACTTATTGAATTTGTTACCCCTTTTAAACCGGTCAGTACAGTAATTGTTGTAAGCAGTACCATAATTATATTTCCCCATATTGATGATATGCCAAACTGTTGATTAAATAATGCGCCTGAACCGGCAATCATTGCCGTAAGTGCACCAAAAAGGAAAAAAGAAATAATCAGATCAATAATACCACCTATATATCTGCCACTCGTATATCTGATAATCTCGGAATGAGATCTTGAATTCAGTTTAAAACCTAATTCCATAATAATATAACCAAATACTACAAAGAATATTGTAGCTAAAATTACTCCAAACAATCCACCGATTCCATAAACATTAAAAAACTGAAGTATTTCCTGTCCCGATGCAAATCCGGCTCCAACTACTGTACCAATATATACAGCAGCTATTTTAAAAGTTTTGGCTTTTTTCATAACTTTCATTGTATTAAACACACCAATATTTATTAATACACTACATTTTATCTATTTTATTTTATCCGTAAATTCTGCTATAATACAAAATATATGCTGTATACGAAAATCAATGCCAGATTTCATATGAAATATATTTGGAGAATGGATTAAATGCTAAAGAACAAGATTATAAACATACTAAAAATTATTTGCATAACAATATTGTCAGTAATTAATATATTGCTATTTATGTATATTATTTGTATACTTTTCATTCTTATTTAATTTTATAAATTAACTGTCACAAACAATTACAGGTTCTATTTGCCTTCCTTGAATTGCTGCCTTTATTGTAGGTACAAGCATTGTGTTTTTTGCAACCAGTGAATTAGGCTTTTTATAAGGTGCATCCTGTCCAAATGGAACCAAATAAACGTTTTTCATATTTAATAATCCGGCTATATTTTTAGCATTTGCACCAAGCCCATCATTAGTTGAGATACTTATAATTACGGGTTTATTATTTCTCAGGTGTGCTTTTACTGCCATTGTAACTGTTGTATCTGTTATCGCATTTGATATTTTTGAAATTGTATTCCCGGTACACGGGCAAACTACAACAATATCAAGCAATGATTTAGGACCAATAGGTTCTGCGTCTACAATTGTAGAAATAATTTTTTTCCCGGTTATACTTTCAACTTGTTCCTTAAACTCTTTCGCCTTATTGAATCTTGTATCAAACGACATAACAGAATCCGACATTATCGGATATACGTGGGCTTTTTCATTCATTAGATTTTCCAGTTCAGGAATCATTTTATGGAATGTGCAAAATGATCCCGTTATAGCAAATCCTATCTTAACACTGTCGAGTGACATTTTTATACCCCCAGTTCATCAATTATGTTATACACTGTCTCTTTAATAAATTTTGCAGCTGTTAACGGAGCTACCTTGCCAGGCAGGGAAAGTGCCCAAATCACTTTAAGCCCCAATTCACGGGCCGTATCAAAGTCAATACCCCCCGGCTTTGACGCAAGGTCAATTATAAGGCAATTGTTTCTTATTCTTTTTAATAGATTTTCTACTAAAATAACATGAGGAATTGTATTAAAAATAATATCCATGTTGCCTAAAACATCTGACAAATTATTTAAAGTTACAGGATTATATGTAAAACTTTTTATTAGTGCAATATCAGAATATTTTCTTGCTTCTACGTACACATTGGCTCCAATGCCATTCAACATTTTTGCCAATATTTTACCTACACGTCCATAACCCAGTACCAGAGAATTGCTGGAATGTATTGTTATGGGAGTTTCTTCCATAGCAATTTGAATTGCACCCTCAGCAGTCGGTATGGCATTCATTACGGCCATTTCTTCTCTTTCAAGTATATCCACAGTATATATGTTGTATACCTTCGCAAGATTTTCAATTTTTTCATTAATAAATCCGGCAATAAATAACTGGTTTTTGGACATTAACTTGAAAATATCATTTATGTAAATTTCATATGAATTAAAAGGTGCATTAAGTACTTCACCATTATTTGAACATGGAAGAGGCCCCAGTATTATATCAGATTCGTCAATTGCATCTCTGGTATTTCTGCTTAATTCTATACCGGATTCGAAATCCGCCTTATCAAACCCCAGAAGATTAACCTCATATCCATCTTCAATAAGGAAATTTGCCAGTTTAATATTTCTTAAATCTCCTCCAACTACTGTAAACTTCCTTTTGCACATTAAAAAATCCCCCCGGTTTCTTATTATGTTACTAATACATCTTATGAATGGGAGGATTTATTAGTGCTTGTATTATATTTTTATTCATCCCGCCACCTGTAAAGGTGGGAAACATCTTATACATCGTTACATTTATTTTTCAGCAGGCAGTGCATCTTTTCTGGATAGATTTATTCTGCCTTGCCTGTCTATTTCCAATACTTTTACAAGAATTTCATCTCCTATATTTACAACATCTTCAACTTTTTCCACTCTCTTTTTATCCAGTTTTGATATGTGTACAAGCCCTTCCTTACCAGGCAGGTATTCAACAAAAGCTCCAAATGTCATTATCTTTATAACTTTCCCCAAAAAAACCTGTCCTGGTTTTACTTCACTTGCAATACCTTCAATAATTTGAATTGCTTTCTCTCCTGCTTTTATATCATTAGTTGATACAAATACTTTCCCATCTTCCTCAATATCAATCTTTACACCTGTATCTTCAATAATCCTGTTTATTATCTTTCCACCCGGTCCTATTACATCCCTTATTTTTTCCTTATCAATCGTCGTTGTTAATATTCTTGGAGCATATATGGAGATTTCATTTCTCGGTTCCGGTATAACTTTCAATATTACTTCGTCAATAATCTTGTTTCTCGCTGTTTTTGTCAATTCAAATGCTTCTTCAATTATTTCATATGTCAATCCTTCTATTTTTATATCCATTTGTATAGCTGTTATTCCTGTTTTAGTACCCGCAACCTTAAAATCCATATCTCCGAAAAAATCTTCAATACCCTGTATGTCAGTAAATGTTACATATCTGTTCCTGTCATTTTCATCTGTTACAAGGCCGGCCGATATTCCAGCGACAGGGCATTTTATGGGTACTCCTGCATCCATAAGTGCCAGTGTGCTACCACAGACACTTCCCTGTGAAGTGGAACCATTAGACATCAATACCTCTGAAACCAATCTTATGGCATAAGGAAAATCTTCCTCGGAAGGTATCACTGGTTCAAGTGCTCTTTCCGCAAGAGCTCCATGCCCTATCTCCCTTCTTCCCGGTCCCCTTGAGGGTCTGGCTTCTCCTACGCTGTATGCGGGAAAATTATAATGATGCATATATCTTTTTTCTTCTTCAAGATCCACACCATCAAGCATTTGCACTTCTCCCATTGCACCAAGAGTAACTGTAGTAACAACCTGTGTCTGACCTCTCTGGAACATTCCCGATCCGTGAGCTCTTGGTAAAAGGTTAACTTCTGCAGAGAGAGCACGTATTTCATCAAGTTTTCTCCCATCAACCCTTTTCTTCTCTTCAAGCAAGTATTCTCTTACTACTTTTTTTTCTAGTTTATAAATTGCATCCGATATAATTGTTTCCATCTCAGGAAACTCTTCTGCGAATTTATTTTGTATTTCCGTAGTCAAATTCGCAATATTCAAATCTCTGATTTGTTTTTCCTTCGCAAGAACTGCCTGCCTCATCTTTTCATATGCATATCCCTTTATTTTTGAAAACAGTTCCTCGGGAACTTCATTGGATTCATATTCAAATTTTGGTTTCCCTGCTTCACTTACTATATTTTCAATAAAACCGATTATCTTCTTTATTTCTTCATGCCCTTTTTTTATTGCATCAAGCATAACATTTTCAGGAACTTCCTTCGCTCTCGCTTCAATCATCGCTATCCTTTCATTTTTACCTGTAAGTGTAACATACATATCGCTTATACTTCTTTGTGAAGCATTTGGATTTATTATAACCTGTCCATCCACAAGGCCCAGAATTACACATCCTATAGGCCCATCAAACGGTATATCGGATATTGACAATGCTACCGATGTACCAATCATTGCCGCAAATTCGGGAGAATTGTCCTGATCTACGGATAATACCGTATTAACAACACAAATATCTTTTCTAAGATCTTTTGGAAACAATGGCCTGATTGACCTGTCAATAACTCTTGAAGTCAAAACTGCTTTTTCCGTCGGCTTGCCTTCCCTTTTAATAAACCCTCCTGGTATTTTCCCTACAGCATATAACCTTTCTTCATAATCTACACTTAAAGGGAAAAAATCTATACCCTCTCTTGGTTCAGAAGAAGCCGTTGCCGTTGAAAGTATAGTTGTATCTCCATATCTTACAACAGCAGCTCCATTTGAAAGCTGCGCCATTTTTCCAACTTCAATTGTCAGATTTCTTCCTGCTACATCAATACTATATTTTTTATACATGCCATCCTCCTTGGTTTGTTCATAATTTTTATTTTATTGTTATATATTTCTTATATTCTTCACTTTATAACTATTTAAAAAAGGGGGTCGCCCCCCTTTTTTTAATTTTACTTTCTTAAATTGAGTTTTTTAATAATGCTTCGATACCGTTCAATATCGTTTTTCTCAAGATAATTAAGTAGACCCCTTCTTTGACCAACCATCTTTAAAAGACCCCGTCTTGAATGATGATCTTTCTTATGTTCTTTCAAATGCTCATTCAGATGATTTATCCTTTCGGTAAGAATTGCAATCTGTACTTCAGGAGAGCCGGTATCTCCTTCGTGCAGTTTGTATTTCTCAATTATTTTCTGCTTTTCATCTTTTATCATAACAATATTACCTCCTTTTTATAAATTGCCATAAGCACCGTATATGGCCGAGGCATTCCATAAACAGAGCATATGGTTCCTTATAATTCTTATATGTTCTTTTTATTTCCAGTTAATCTTAACATATTATACCCAGAATGTAAACAGAAAATATGCACCATATTATGACAACCTGAATATTATACTACATGTTATTAATAGTATTTGATAAACGGGAGGAATTATTATGGAAAACAAATACAATCATCCTTTATGGGGTATACAAAATCCCATACCGGTAATGCCACGTTATCCCCAGCTTGCTAATGCTTATGTACCGTATCAATATATTACCTGTATTGATATGCCTGAAAAAGGACTGGAAAAAGGAACTATTTTCCCTCAATTATTCAGGCCTTATGATAAAAAAAGTTGATATTATAAAAATTTAAGGAGATGAGTATGGTTATGAACATTGATCAAAATAATGCAAATATCAGCACTGAGACAAATATCAGTAAAAAAAATAATTATATGAATAACATAAAAGAAGAAGACCTTATGAAACAGATTATGGCACTTGACTTTTACATTATTGATTTGCAGTTGTATATGGATACTCATCCATGGGACTGTAGGGCTATACTTTCATACAATAACGCCGTATACAAAACAAAGATTTATAGAAATGCCTATGAAAGAATGTATGGTCCGATTAACGTAAATCTTTCTCCGGTCAAATGTCCCTGGCCGTGGACATTAAACCCTTTCCCGTGGAAAGATGCTTAAATATCACAAATAAATAATACAGGAGGTATTTAAAATGTGGGTTTATGAAAAGAAACTTGAATATCCGGTAAAAATTAAAGCCAGCAATCCAGAATTGGCAAAATATATAATTACACAATTCGGCGGGCCGGATGGGGAACTGGGCGCTTCACTTAGGTATATAAGCCAGAGATTTTCCATGCCCAGTATGGAAACCAGGGCTCTTCTTAACGACATAGGTACTGAAGAACTCGCACATCTGGAAATAGTTGGTACCATAGTATATCAACTTGTTAGGAATGCTTCATTAGAAGCCATTAAAAAGCACGGCCTTGGTGCATATTATGCAGATCATGACCGTGGCATATATCCTATAAGCGCGTCCGGCAATCCATTTACTGCTTCATATATTCAATCAAAAGGCGATGTGGTGGCTGACCTGCATGAAGATCTGGCAGCAGAGCAGAAAGCCCGTGCAACTTATGAACATCTTATAAATCTATCGGATGATCCCGATGTAATTGACCCTCTTAGATTTTTAAGAGAACGCGAAGTTGTCCATTTCCAAAGATTTGGTGAAACTTTGAGATTGATACAGGAAAAATATCAACAAAAAAAATACTACTGATTCCTATTCAAAAATTCATATCCGGATATTTTTATATCAGCCGCACTCCATCATCCATTTTTTTGCGGATTCACATTTATGGATATTCATGGTATGTGCGGCTGAAAAAAATTAATTTTCTTTTCCAGAACAAAGTATTCACCGTAATTGCCATTTTTTCACAAAAAAACATTTTTTTATCCCAATCAAAAGAACTCTCAGCTCAGTGGGCACGAGGGGAAATTTCGGGTTATGCAATGAAATCTGCGCTTATTGCAAAACATAAATGTCAGACTACTGGTACACCTCATGAATGCTCCTTTTCTTTATGAGAAAAGCTTTGTTCTACGCAATCTTTTAAATATCCATGATGAAAAAAAATTGGATTTAGCTGATTGGCAGGCATAGATATTCTGTTGTTTCTTCTGAAAATGAAATAATTAATTAAAATACCTTTTTTCCTATTATATGGATAATGTGCAGTTCGGCTGTATCCACAAATATGGGTTTTGTTCGAAGGATGAATTTTTTATAGTGGCGAAGGAAACAAAAGTTTTGGTCAATGCTTTTTTCAATTTTTTATTCTTCGTGCAGTTCCATAAAACCTGGCCACGGATGGCGCAGTACTCGCATGATATTTCGTAGAACGTTTGGGCTTCACGATGCCGAACCGGACCAGCGAAGCCCTTCTCCCTGGCGGTGCTCGCACCCATTGAATCGGTGTGGTGTGCTGTCTGGAAACCAGTATCAGGAACAACTACCGCTGGACTCAGACCTTGCACACCTGAAACGTGAATGCTTTGTTCTATGATGTCGCATGCCCTATGACTCGGAGGCGCCACGGTGTGCGGTCCCCAATAACAAACTCCACTTATAGTATAATTAGTATTCATTTTGAGTAGTAGCATCCTTTCAACTTTCCATCAATAGTCATTACGTAATCTCTGTAGCCTATGACACCACTTTCTCTCCCATTTATATTTATCGATGTCTTCAATCGAATCTCATAATAATCTTTGTGCCTATTTATATTATCAATTCCATTATCGGTAAAATCAAAATTAGTTTCATTTTCTAGCCATTCAAAGATAATTTCCTTAGCTTTTTCTTTTGTATTAATTTCTTGGTTAAAATCTGTAATATCTACTAAAACCACCATTTCATTTTCTGCAAAATGCTTGCTTTCAGAACAGGCTACTAAAGAAAGACATGTAATGATCATTAGTAATTTAATTATAAACTTCACCACATCAACTCCATTCTCTGAATTTTAGTACTCTAGAGACCTTTCCTTACCAACCCGCCCCACGGAGGGGGCGTCTTTTGCATACGATTTCATAGAACTGTTGTTCTATGATGTGGGGGAGCTCTCGAAGCAAGAGCAGCACGGACGCTGCGACCTTACAAACTTGTATCCTTAGTAATTAATTGTTCTCCTTCGTTACGCCTAATTAATATAGTTAGTATTATTCCAGCGACTAAAGCAATAATAGCGCCTATATTTGAAATAAAATAGCCAATACCTCTCAAACTGAACATATCATTAATATTTTGTACAATCATTTCACTTAGAGTAGGCAAATGAGATGATAACGGATTAACATATGATAAACCAAGCCAATTAACATATATAAAAATCAAAACACAGTTCATCAATAATATAATACTCCAATTTGCTTTTAACAATAATAAAACAATGAAACCAGTTATAAATATTCCACTTATAACAAATGAAAAAACTTTGAAACTATAAATGTAATTCATTCTTGTTTCTAGGAAAAGCATAAGTGCTGATAACACTAATGAAGTAATAATATAAGCCTTTGAATACTTTTTGATTATCACAAATAACAAATTTACAACTATAATTAGTAATAAATACCTATACAAACTCCAATACATGAAGTGAAAACCGGTATGAAAAGGCAAGAATGTACCTACTCCACAAGTTACTAAAGCGGCTAATATAGAATATGAAAGAAACTTATTAATATTAATTCTCATAATTCCCTCCTGCTTATTATTAGAACTATATAACTATTCTTCAAAGCTCTTCTTTCTCAAACCGGCGCACGATGCGCCGATAAACGCCCCCCATTTCGTAGAACTTATTTTACTCCGCACCTTCTGCGGAATATAGTTCGTCTAAGTAACGATTATAGTTACTTAGTTAGGCGCCGTTACTTCGTATAAAAACTTTATCTCATTGTATGATTTTTCTATGAAATCGTCAAGTGATACATACCATCCAAAACTAAAGTTTTATCCGGTATTTACCTCTTTACAACCACTGAACATAATAGACATTTTAATCGCAATATCACGTTTTGATGAATTGCTGATTATTATCCTAATATGAATGTTTATTATTTATTCTTCACTAATTATCTTCCAATTTTCTTATTGAGTCAGTACCAATTTCCTGAATTGCTTCTAACTGACAAATAGCTAACTGATTTACAAGTTGAAGTCTTTCTGATTGAGATTTGCCTTGTTCAATCAGAATCGCGTTATAATTTTCCATGTTAGCTAAAACCAGTAACTGATTTAATGTTGCACAATCTCTGATATTTCCGCTTTTATCAGGATATTCTTCTTTCCACTGTTTAGCTGTGATTCCAAATAGTGCAACGTTCAAGCTGTCATATGATAGGCTACTACCTATACATGTTACTTTAAATAAATATCTACCTATTACGCTTTATTAATTTCCTTTAATATATCTTCAATTTTAACGTCTTTATGAAGTTCTTCTCTTTCTTTAGTATAATCTCCTTCACCTGTATCAAATTGCCTTATAAAGCATGTCATACCTAGTGGGCCAAGTTCTTTATTTAATACTTCCAACCCTTTTTTTCGTATCATATTAGGCTCTTTAATAGTTACCTTCATCTTCGGTCACCTCCATTAACCATTTTACCGGGTTATACACTTTCACCTTTGTATCAATAGACTTGCACTTTTTTATTAGTTTATCATCAGTAGTAAAAAATACATCTGCATTTCCATATTCAGCACATGATATATGTAAACTGTCATAGGCCTTAATACCAAATTCTTTTAATTCATACGCACGTCTTATAATATTTTTACAAACTTTAATGTGTACATTTTCTACTAATGTTAACATTTTTACCTTGTCTTTTTTATATTCATCCTTAATATTCACTACCTCTACATCAACTATATCACTACTAATTATTTCCCACTTATTTTGTATACAACGATACATTATTGAGATTATAGCATTTGCTTCTAACTCGATCCTGTCATGTAAACAATCGTCAAATGGACGATTATAACAACATACATCAAAATATACTTTCAACACTTCACTTCCTCAAACTTTATATCATATATTATATCAGAAAGCTGTAAATAAAAAAACTACTACAAACAAACTTCC
>CAZANH010000108.1:0-2658 GCA_964486515.1 uncultured Eubacteriales bacterium | reverse complement strand
TTTTTTAAGAATTCATATACTTTATAGAGTTACATCACTTGCCAGACAGGCAAGTATAGCAAGGGGTTGATCAAATCCAACCGTCATTTGCGGTCATAGTTAGTTTCTCACGCTGGTGTTTGGTGATTTATTAACGAAAGGAGAGATTACGATATGACTATTCAACAAAATAAAAAAGAAAGATTGCTATCCTTTATTAATGGTAAAGGGAGTAGTAGCATAATTTATGCTCCAAATTACTGGCAGTGGTTTGAACACCAGAAAAACCACGATATTTTGCCTGATGAAATTAAGCATTGCAAAACACAGCTTGAGTTAATCAGATATCTTGACTTGGATGTATTCAGCAGAAATATATACTGTGATCAGCAAGAATATTGGTTTGGTGGGCTGGCAGAGGTTGTATTTGACAATGTTGATTATAAAAGAACATATGAATGGAAGAACAAAGACAGGATAACAACTAAAAGTTACAGAACAAAATATGGGGAATTGAGTGAAGTTCTTAGATATGATTTTAATGGTTCAACAGTATTTCAGGAAAAATTTCTGATTGATGATTACGAAAATCAAATTGATTTCTTAAGAGAGTTTTTGTATAATAGAAAATGGAAATTTAACAGGCAAAGTTTTATTGAAACAGAAGATGTAGTAGGAAACGAAGGGCTTGTTATAGCAGGTGAGGTTCACAGCCCGCTTAAAATGCTCCATATTTTAATAGGTCCCGAAAATGCTACGTTTTTTATTATGGATTATCCAGAATTGGTAAATGAGTTTCTTAAAATACATGAAGAGGCCCAACTTGATTTAATAAGGCAAATGATGCAATCAGGTGTAAGGGTAGTAATGGCAATGGATAATCTTGATACTATGTTTCATCCCCCTTATTATGTAGAAAAGTATTCAGCTTCTTTTTATGAGAAGGCAAGCAGGTTATGTCATGAAAATAATGCTTTATTTATGATACACGCATGCGGGCAGCAAAAAGACAACTTAAAACTTATTTCGTCATTAGGAGTGGATGGATTGGAAGGTGTGGCATATCCACCGTTGGGAGATGTTGAGCTTGAAGATGCGATGAAATTAACACATGACAGGTTTATAATAACCGGAGGTATTAGCGCGGCGGAAACAATGAATTTAAAAACAAGGCAGGAAGTTTTTAATTATGTTAAAGACTTATTCATGAGGATGAGGCCATACAAAGACCGCTTTATATTTGCGGCAAGCTGTAATACTTCAATAGATACTGAATGGAAAACTATTAAGCATTTCAAAGATGCATGGCAAGAATACAAGGATATATAGGAAAACAATATAAATTGAGAAAGAAGTATTTAAAAGAGCAATAGAATTTTGAAAAGGGGTATATCAATTGAACATACAACAATGGAATACATTAAAAAAGTGTGCAAATATGGAGGATACTGGCGAGATACCTGTCGGACTAATTGTCGACAGCCCTTGGATACCCGGTTATGTTGGGAGTTCTACATTGGACTATTATACAATACCTGACGTTTGGCTTATGTTAAATCTGAAAGTAAAAAAGGATTTTCCTGATGTCATTTATATACCGGACTTATGGGTGGAAATGGGTATGGCTGCGGAGCCTTCCGGATTTGGCTGCAAGAGTATTTTCTTTCTGGACAGAACACCGAATATCTGCAGTATTATATCCTCAGCGGATGATATGGACCTAATCGCGGGACTTACTGTGCCAAACCCCAAAACTGATGGTTTAATGCCATTTATATTAAATTTATATAAAAATTTAAAGAGCAAATTGGAGGACATGGGAGAATCTTTTAAAATTGTTGCGGCAAGAGGGCCTATGACAATCGCGTCATATATTATGAGCTTGACGGAGTTCCTTGTCGCGATAAAAATCAATCCTGATGCAGTACATAAACTTCTTGAAAAGACCACGACACTCACAATAAACTGGCTTGAAGCACAAGCTGAGTTTTTACATGAAGTTGAAGGGATCATGGTGCTGGATGATGTGATGGGATTCCTATCAAAAGAGGATTATCAGGAATTTGCACACCCATATTTGAAAAGAATTTTTTTATCATTCCCGGATTGTATAAAAATATACCATAATGATACGGACAGTAACTCTAATTATGAGTATGTTGAAGATGCAGGAGTAAACATATTCAATTTTACTCATAAACAGGAAATATCACACGTCAGAAAATTAGTCGGAAATAATGTTTGCCTTTTGGGCAATATACCTCCGCTTGATGTACTGGCGTTAGGCACTGCTGAAGAGGTAAAAGACTGCACATTGAAAATGCTGAAAAGTTACGGAGGATCAAAAGGACTCATTGCATCTGCGGGAGGAGGAGTTTCACCCGGAACACCCGCAGAAAATATCAGGGCAATGGTAGCTGCGGTAAAGGAATTCAATAAAAAAGGAATAAAAGTGTAAATTGCCTTTCAAGGGAAACAGAGTAAATTTAAAAAAGGAGTATATAAAAATGGCAAAGGATATTTTTGCGGAAATAGCATCAGACGGAATAGGCGGCAGGCAGGAATTACTGCATGAGCCTGGTCCCATACCATATGATATGAAGAATTGTATACTTGAAAAAAGGGTGTTCAAACCACTTGAGACAAATTCCAAAATGTCAAACAGGGAGGAGTTGTACA
>CAZANH010000107.1:0-1825 GCA_964486515.1 uncultured Eubacteriales bacterium | reverse complement strand
GAATATTCAAGGTTTTTATTGGAAAATTATCCTTCACTGGAATTTTTCCTGGCTAATCAGGAATATAATGTTGAAAATGATAAAATAACGGAAAAATTCAGAGAGGCATTTGCAAAATTAGGAAAGAAAAAGGCTTTAAGAAAAGAGTATTCATACATTACAGATTTGGGAATTTGTGAAAAGTGTTCTTCTACAAGGCTTCCTGCTGTTGCTATGGAAATAGACAAAAAAGACGGGCAAAAGAGGTATGTTTCCGGCGAGATCCAGGCAAAAATTAAAATGGCAAATGAAGAACTAACAAAGGAAAGAAAAAGATTTGCAATAGATATAACAGACCTTGGAATAACAAAAAACGAGAAAAGTTATATTGCTATAACTCATATTGACGGAAATGGTATGGGTAAAAGGGTAGCAGAATTGACAGAAAAATATGAAACAAAATATAACGGAAGCAATAAAAAAACAATCAATGATGAATATGTGAGTGAATTGAAGAAGTTTTCGGAAGATACAAAAACAGCTTATAATGAAGCCTTTAATAAAATGGTACAGGTTGTGGAAAACAACATTGAACAGCTTAACAGTCAAGGCCTTAACATCAAAAAGGATGTTGTACCCGTTCGAAAAGTAATCCTCGCAGGAGATGACGTATGCTATATTACCGACGCAAGGATTGCCCTGGAATGTGCCGCAGTCTTTATTAAGGAATTGGAAAAACATGTGGTCCGGGGTGAAAAGATAACCGCATGTGCCGGTATTGCAATAGTAAAAGAGAAATATCCTTTTTTTAAGACCTATCAGCTTTCGGAACAGCTTTGTACCAACGCGAAAAGAAGTATTAAGGATAAAAATACTGAGTCAAGAATAGATTGGCACATACTTCAAGGGGAATATGATAACGATCTGGACGGATTCAGACAGAGGGCATATAAAACCTTTGACGGCAAGGAACTTTCATTAAGACCTCTTGTAGTAACGGAGACTTCAGATTGTTTCAATAATTATAGTTTCTTCAGGAAAGATTTAAATATAATAAACAATAAAATGATAGCCAGGAGTAAAATAAAAGCGATGCTGAACGAAATGAAAAAGGGTGAAAGGCAGCTTTATACTTATATTGAAATTAACAGACTTTATAATATAATGGGAAGCCACAGAATAGGCGCAAAAACAGGTTTTTACAAGGATAAATGTGTAATATTTGATGCAGTAGAGGCAATGGACTATTTCAAAGAATTAAAGCTTGAGGGGGAATAAGAAATTGGAAGAATACATATTAAAAATCGAACTGAAAACAGATGCAGTTTTTGGCAGCGGTTATTCCATACCGGGTTTTATTGACAGTGATGTTTTATATGATGATTCAGGGTTCCCATACATTAACGGTAAAACCTTTAAGGGAAAAATTGCCGAAGCGGGTTATTTGTTTGTGAATATGTCAAAAAATTTCAAAGACTGTGATGAATTGTCACATATAATGCAAGATAAAGCGGGAAAGCTTTTCGGGGTTGAAGGCGGTAATAACCAGGACACATTGAAATTTACGGATGCGGAAATTTCAAAGCAGGTAAGATCTTATTTCAGACAACACATGGAGGACGATGGGATTGATAAATTGGAAGTTTTAGAGGCACTTACCCATATTGATACCCAAACATCAATAGATTATAGGACAGGTGTTGCAAAAGATGAATCCCTCAGAAGTATGAGGGTAATAAACAGGGCATTAACATTATATTCAAGCGTTTTTTGCCCTGTGGATCTTGATGATGATGAAAAAATTCTGTTAGCTTCGGCTTGTTCACTCCTCAGACACTTTGGCACA
>CAZANH010000106.1:0-7529 GCA_964486515.1 uncultured Eubacteriales bacterium | reverse complement strand
TATCTGTATGTACTCCTCAAAACACTTATTAAAATTATCTCTATCACTAGCGTTAAAATATATTAACAATAACTGAATAATAACAATTTCATTATCAGCAAACATTTTTTTTGCTATTGGTTTGAGATGCGATAATGCCTTGTCATACAATTTTTTAGAAGTATAGTATTCTCCTAGAACTAAAGCTCTATCCACTTCGTTAAGATTCTCAAGTTCTTTTGACCCAAAATTATCTAGTTGGATATCTATTATCGCCTTCATACGGGTAATTTCATAACTATCCTTTTCACAATAAGTGATCAATTCATCATAAGACTCTATGAATTTTACTGTTTTCTTTAAGTAAAACAAGCTTCTTAAATAAGGAATTGCAATTCTTGACTTTACTCCAATCTTAATGCTTCCTTTGGCACGAACTAGTGCATGTTCAAAAAATTTTACTGCTTTATTTAATATTCCAAAATTGATATTTGAAATGCTTATTTTGTTGCCGTCATCAGCATTTTCTAATGACTTGAAATAATAAGCAATTCCCAAGTCCTCCAGATTGAAAATATTATCCTTAACTTCATAAGCCTTATGAAGATACTTAATTGCAAGAGAATAATCTTTGAACCAAATACCTAATTCTCCAATCAATCGATAGATGAATTGAATTTCTTGTTTTTCAAGATCATCATATATTAACTCTCCATTACTATCAATTAGATGACTAATAGCTATTTTGATTGGTATATCTTTAAAAACAGTCTCTGTATATAGTTTTAACCCTAATATTATTGGTTCATCTGGACAATCTTCATACCAGCGCGCCGCAACATTATATGCAGATTCATATTCTTCTTGGTTAAAATAGAAATCTACAATATAAGAGAGTAAATCAATATTTTCTTTGGAATGTGGCAAGTTCATCGATATATTAATTAATGCATCCGCAGCAGTATAATCGCGAAGTAATATGTAATTATATAGCATTCCTTTAATGACTAAAGTCTTTTCAGGTTTGGATATAGGTTCATAAATGCTTCTTTGAAAAATTTTATTGTATTCAATTGCTGCTGCTTCCAATTCTCCATGATCTTGCAGCGTTTTAATCTCTTGAACTTCTTTGTAAACTTTAGATTTTTTAATGAAAGCAGGAGTTATCTCATCCACCAACGGTGATTTTTTCAAGCTCGTTTCATCTTTAGTATTTGAAAAGCTTACTCCTGCTTCATTTTGATGTTGCTTAGCACTAAAGATAACTGAGTTGCTTTCATCATCCAGATCTACATGAATTATTTCAGAAAGAACTTCACGTATCCCTTCAGTATGATTACCATTAACAACAGGATACTTTATAACCCTAATATCATATTTTCTTTCTAGTTCTACTCTCTTTTCGTGGGAGATGTCATGAGACAATAGGTAATGTTTCGCCCGTAATTTCCCCTTGATCACTTCCAGTACTTTTCGAAGATACTCATCATCAAAGGAAATACCAATAAAAAGAAAAGTGTATCTTTCCCTGAAGTTTTCAAGAACTGCTTTAAACTCGGCGCTGTCATTATATAGGCTATCATAAGAATTTCTAGATAAAACAATTGTAGATGGCTTTTTATAGTCTCCATGTAAATTATAAACCGCTGATAGATAATAATTGTTATCAATTTCATTTATAAACTCATCGTAAAGGTGTCTAATATCGCTTGGACCACCCCCGACATAGTCAGAGATATAATCATCATAATTTGTAGTCAGATATTTAGTACAGTTCATTTTTGCTAAATCTCTGTAAACATCATCCGGTTCATTTTCTTTTTTCTCTGCTTTATGTTTATCGATTGAATGGCTGATTGCAGATTTAATATCTTCCTCAGGAACACCTGAAGTTATCATGAGATCAACCGCATCTAAAAACTTATATTCTTCAATCAAAGTTCTAATCTGCTCTCTATTTCTTATGAGTTCGTCATAATCATACATATCGCAAATGTCATCAATTAGTGTTCCCCATCCAGGCATTTTAAAAGGAAATGATAACCCTGCACCAATAAATGGAACAAGTCTTTTATTTCTGTATGCATTTTTCAAACTCTCTAAATTTAATTTTGAAATATTGGTCATGTCATCACTTCCTTTCGATGATAAACTCACTATCAATAATTATTTCCAATACTCATTTTTTCTCTGTACCGATGCCTTCCCATTTTCTATCAGCTGTTGGTGGAAGTTTATCATCACCCTATTCAATCGTCACTTGTCTTGGTTTTTTAACCTCACCGCCTCTTGGTCCGCGCTCAATATATTCTCCAGATTGAGCGGGCTTTTCACCTGGTTTTTGCAATTTACTCATAAGGCACCTCCCTAAAGTTCCATTTCATTTAGTATGTCTCTAAGCTTCTTAAGCTCCTTTGCACTTAATGTTACACCCTTGCTCATTATCGCATGTTCAGGTGCCTAATCTCTGATGTCATATTTAGGTTCCCTGTCATTCCAGCTGATTAAATTCAGTTCCTTTGACCAGCTTTTATTGTTTTCTGAAAGAGTACCCACGGTTTCTTTAATTTCATATTTTATTTCTGCCATATTTTATACTTCACTTTTAAATTAAACTATTCCCCCCACTCCTTTAAATTTCTCTACAAAAGCTGAAATTTTCTGAAAAACGCTCTGTTTCTTCGTTAGATATTTGGGATTAAGCGGACTTATTTTTGGTAAGATTTCATTTAGTTCCGTTCCATTTTCACTGGCATATTCTCTTTTTAATGAAGAAAGGATGTATCTCTTTGCAGCCTCTTCATTAAGTTTTTCAGTATTAATCAATTCTTCTGCTTCACGTTTTTGCTCAGTTTGAGCAAATGCGAAGAAGGCATCAATAATATTTGCTTTATCATGAATCTTGTTTAGGTCTGTTTGGTTGATAAAATCGACGACTAAGCTTTCTTTGGCACGGTTTCCAACACTAGAACGAATTAAACGACGAACTTCTTCAACCAACGCCTCTTTATTTTTTACTTTTTTATTTTTCTCAAAGATCAGTTCTAGAATGTAATCTAAGTTTATCTCTTGTGACTTTAAAAGATCTACTTCAAAGACAACATCATCCCAATCAATGCTTGATTCTTCTTTTTCTTTGCCCGCTTTTTCGCGTCGAAGCCAATCACGAATATCGTTATAAGTAGATCGATAATCTTGTATAATTCTTTCTTCAGGTATTTTAATTTCTTGCATAGCAGCGACATCTTCATCACTTAGATAATGAGTAGATTTGAATTCCTCCATGGCTTCTGGATCATTTATATCTACTAATTGCAAGGCCTTTAAACTAGCAAACTCATCGTAGTTTTGTAAGACGTTTTCGACACGAAGATATTCACCAAAGAGTTTAGCGAAGTCCTTTTTATCTTTTTCAGTGATAATGGCATCAACATTCGAGAAACGAGCTTCTAACTCCCTAACTACATCTACATATCCACGACGGGCTTCACCAGTTGCTATATCAGTAAATCCATCCATATACTCTTTGTAGCTTTTTTCAAGTACCACATTTTTAGTATTTTTGTCACCGAAAAGAGTAATAGCACCAATAGTCGCTTGTTCCAAATTTCTAAAAGCAACAATGTTTCCAAATGTTTTGGTAGAATCATAAATACGGTTAGTTCTTGAAAACGCTTGCATCAAACCATGGAAACGAAGGTTTTTATCAACAAATAGTGTATTCAGTGTTGGTGCATCAAAACCTGTTAAAAACATCCCCACTACTATTAAGAGATCTATCTCTTGCCTTCTTACTCGATTAGCAAGATCACGATAATAGTTTTGAAATTCCTTACTATCTACTCCATAATTGGTTTTGAATATGGCATTATAATCCTTAATTGCCAAAGTTAAAAACTCTTTTGCACTACTATCCATAGCAGAAGGTTCAAAGGTTTCATCAAGGATTTCACCTATAGCACTTTGCTCTTCATTGGCAGCAAAAGAAAATATTGTCGCGATTTTCAAAGGTTTTTCGCTGTTTTTTTGTAAGTTTTTTAATGATTCATAGTAGAGTTTGGCTGCGTCAATACTACTCACAGCAAACATAGCATTAAACCCTTTTCCATTAGCATGAGAACGATGGGTTTTTATTCTAAAATTATTCAAGATATATTGTGATACCTCTTTGATTCGTTTAGGATGTAATAAGGCTTCTTTAGTTTCTGCTGCTGATAGTTTTTTCTCATCTTGTTCCATCTCAATAAACTTGAACTTAGGACGCACATCGTTATAATCTACTTTGAATTTTAAAACCTTTTCATCTCTAATTGCATCAGTAATAACATAAGAGTGTAATTCTCGGCCAAATACTGTAGCCGTCGTATCAGTACCCAAAGCATTTTCTACAAAAATAGGCGTGCCAGTGAATCCAAATTGATAGTATTGCTTGAACTTCTTTTTTATATTCTTTTGCGCTTCACCAAACTGTGAACGATGTGCCTCATCAAAAATAAATACGACTTGCTTGTTATATATAGGTAAATCTATTTCACTTTTGATCAAGTTGTTCAGCTTTTGAATGGTAGTGACAATGATTTTATTATCATCTTTGTCTATGTTTCGCTTCAAACCTGCGGTATTCTCTGAACCATTTACACTATCAGGAGAAAAACGTTGATACTCTTTCATCGTCTGATAGTCTAAATCTTTTCTATCTACTACAAAAAATACTTTGTCGATAAACTCTAGCTCAGTAGCCAAACGAGCTGCTTTAAAACTCGTCAGCGTTTTACCTGAACCTGTTGTATGCCAAATGTATCCACCACTTTCAATAGTTCTCCATTTCTTAGCTTGATATGAACTTCTGATTTTCCACAATATTCTTTCTGTTGCCGCTATTTGATATGGTCGCATGGTAAGTAAAGTATCACTGGAATCAAAAACTGAGTAATGTAGTAATACATTCAACAAAGTATTTTTCTGGAAAAATGTAGCTGTAAAATCCTTTAAATCTTTAATCAAGGTATTATCTGATTTCGCCCAGTTCATAGTAAAATCAAAACTGTTTTTATCTCGTTTAGTCGTATGAGCAAAATAGCGGCTATCTGTCCCATTAGAAATCACGAAGATTTGTAAATACTTAAATAGTGAGCTCTCTGAATTAAAGCTCTCCTTACTATATCTATGTACCTGATTAAACGCTTCTCGAATGGCGATTCCACGCTTCTTTATTTCCACTTGTACTAAAGGTAAGCCATTAACCAAAATAGTCACATCATATCGGTTAGCATGCGTTCCCTTTTGCTCAAACTGTGAAATTACTTGTACTTTGTTATTCGCGTCATTCTTTTTATCCACTAAATATATATTTTGAATCCGACCATCATCAAATACAAAATCATAAATATAATCCGTATGAATTTTACGTGTTTTATCTATGTGATTGTCACTTGGTTTGTCTAAAAACTGTTCACAAAACCTCATCCATTCGGCTTCTGAAAATGTCACTTTGTTAAGGTCTTGTAGTTGTACACGCACATTCGCAAGCATTTTCTCAGGCGTGGTTAAACCGGGTAGATAGTCATAGCCTTGACCTTCTAAATCTTGGATAAACTCTCTCTCAAGTGCCGCTTCCGTTTGATAGCCTGCAGGGGCTTCATGCACTTCTGAATACTTGATATATTTATCGAGTACAATAAAATTGTTGGATTCTGCAATAGTCTTGTAATCGCACATCTTTATGCCTCCTTCCAATAACTATAATTATCCGTTAGATGTTTAAGAAGAAGTCTAACAGTTTGTTTTTCTTGTGGAGATGGTTCCGCAACACTTTCATTTGCTAAGGTTGAATGACTTGTAAACTGAATAATGCGATTGTAATAAGTTTCCTTATTATCAGGCAACAACTCAGACCACTTTTTATACCCTAAAAAGCTAGCTGTCTTTTCATATAAATTTCTTAAAAGAGTAAAATGGTACCTTTGCACTTGATTGCTCTCTATTGCTTCTTCAATAGTTTTCTTTAAATGTAGATGATATGAAAAACTCTGATTTGAATCACCTGGTTTTACCTGTAGTTCAAACGTGCCATCTTCCTCTTTATCTAACATAAAACAATTTTTTTGGTTGATCTCGTTGTGTAAAACATTATAAAATATGGGGTTATGTGTTGTAATTACAAACCTTAATCCAGATGCTGAATCACTTCTCTTAATGAGTTGAGCTAAATCCACAGCTAACTGAATTAAATGGTTATCATCTAAGGAGGTAACAGGATCATCAATGAACACATATTTTAGCTGATTAAACTTGTCCGTCTCTCTCTCAATTGGATCAAGTACATTCAATACATTAATAACTTGATCGAGTAAGCTATAAAAAACACTCCAAACGAAGCTACTTTCTTCACCTTTTGAAATCTTGATATTATTAAAAGAAGAGTCATCACCTTGTTCTAAGGAAAACGTGACTTCAGTAAAATCAGGACTAAATCTAGGAGTTAATGCTCTATTAGTATAATTTTGAAAATGACCTATAACATTTCGATCTTGACCTTGTTCTGTGAACACCCATTCTGTAAAAGAATTTGAATGTATTTTTAGCTTTAACTCAATATCGTTATTTAAGTCATTATCCCAATAAAACAAATCTTCAGTAAAGGCATTGTAATAAATTATTTTTTTACTTGCCAATCCTTCATCGATGGACTCATCGTCAATCTTAGGATCTACTAATAACTTAAATTCTCTTGAAAGCCTAGTTTTACCATTTCCGTTAAAGGCATAGATTAATTGAACTTTTTTATCATTATTCTCTAATTGCCTAGCAATTTCAGTTAAAGATACACCCATATTACTCCTCTGCCTCCTCTTTAGGAAAGCTTAGAAGCATATTCCGGTAATACTCATATTGTTTTTGGCGCAATTCAATTTCTCGAGGTAAGCCTTCTGATATTGAAGTAGTTAAAGTATCGAACTTATCCAAAATAGACACTATATATTCTTGTTCTTCTATACTTGGAATAGGAAGTTTCAGTTTCTCTACTACGTTTTTTGATAATCTTGGAACACTTGCTCGTCGTACCTGCCCTGAAATTATCACCTGTTGTGTTAACAAGAAATAATACAGATACTTACTTATAATACTATCAGGTGGTAAGAAAAAGTAAACATCATCTGCAGCCCAGAAATCAGCTTCACTGTAACCTATTTCACCAGCTGAGCCTGCACTGATAATAAATGTTGTGTCAGATTTAACATTGCTTTCATGATAATAGCCGAGTGGAGTCATAGAATTTTGATAAACAGCATATTCACCTTGGTCTTCTAATTCGCTTTTAACAAGCCTTCTTCCACGTTGAAGTTTTACAACATCACCCAACGCCTTCCACTCAACTTCACCCTCTTAAAAAGTCAACAACTTATCACGATAATAAGTATATTGCTTTTTACGAGCTGTAAGCTCTGCTGTAAGCTCTGCTGTAAGCTCTGCTGTAAGCTCTGTGAAGGTGTCCAAAATACGGACGATTTCCTGTTGTACTTTTATGGGTGGGATGGGGATGGGGATTT
>CAZANH010000105.1:0-3448 GCA_964486515.1 uncultured Eubacteriales bacterium | reverse complement strand
ACAAAGCAACTGCTTCTTTCAAATTACCAACAGCTTCTTCAATGGTTTTTCCCTGAGAAGCAACATTGTTTTCCATGCATTTAGCTACATACCAGTTTTTCTCTTTTATCACTATGACAGAAAATTTAGTATTTGTCATATATTCATCACATCCATTCAAACTATCTACTATGCTTTGCAATAACCCTTTAATTATAGTATATCACATTTTTATATTTACCAGAAGATAAATTATTATATATTATTTATTAAATGCATGGTGGTCGGAATTGTAAAACCGGTAATTTCTCTCCAGGGGATGTCAACATGTTAATTTGTAAAATCATCCGCAGTATTTTTAACCAATTCTCCAATACACCTCCCTCCGAATAATTGTTTTACTTAATTATACTATATATTCCCAAGGAAGGAGGAAAAATTTTAAGTATTCTTATCCGCATTCATCACCTCATTAAAATGAAGTGCATTAGCTAAGCTCTATCCTAAACGTTGTACAATAGAATATAATAAAGAATAAGAAAGGTGGAATTATTGTGGCCATAAAAACGGCAAATGTTCTTGCTCGTGTCGAGCCGGACATAAAAGAAAAAGCAGAATCTATCATGGCAAAGCTGGGAGTTCCAGCTTCCGTTGTAATCAATATGCTTTATAAGCAAATTGTTATGACTAAGAGTATTCCGTTTTCCCTGTCACTTCATGCCGCTCCGACGGCGTTGGATGAAATGGATGTCATCACATTTGACACAATCATGCAAAAGGGGTTGGATGAAGCAAAGGCAGACCGCTCCCTCCCTGCTTCTGAGGTGTTTAAAGAGTTAAGACGGGGACTGTAATTTATGACGGACTTAATATACATCGTTAAAATCACCCCACAGGCAGAGGAACAGTTACAGGAAATCATAAATTACATCGCTTCTGAGCTAAAGGCTCCAAAAGCCGCCCTGCGTTTGCTTGATGAAATGGAAAGCGCAATTTCATCGCTTTCTCAGTTTCCGCAGCGAATTGCTTTAACAGAAGAAGAACCGTGGCGAAGCGCAGGTATTCATATGATGCCTGTTAAAAATTTTTTCATCTACTTTTGGATTGACGAAGAAAATGACAAGGTACAGGTTACCACCGATATTTACGGCAAGCACGACCAAGTAAAACAGCTTTCGCAGATGGATATGGAATAAACAGAGGCTTTGTCCTGCGAAGAGATGACGCCTCTATTGATCAAACATATGTAGTGTTAGTTAAGTTTTTTGCGATGGCGAAAGAAACAAAAGTTTTAGTCAATGCTATTTTAATTTTATGTGCAGTTCCTTAAATCCTACCCACGAACGGTGCATTATTTGTATAATACTATGATATATATTGTTCTTCTATTATGGTAATCTTGTTGCCAATTAAAATAACATTAAAGAGACGATAATAATCATTACTATAACTTAAAGCTTTATCAGATAGAAGGTCGCTAATAACAGACCCATATAAAGTTGAACCATCTATCACATACATTATAAAGCTTTCAGGTACAGGAAATAATTCTTCATTCAAATCCTTATTCCTGATATATATCCCAGTACTTTCAAATACTCCATCTATACCATCCTCTTTAGCTGCTTGTGTTGCATCATAAATATTGATGTGAAACCTACTACGCTGGTCTCAATGAACAAAAACACCCAGAGAGATATCATACAATTATTGGAACCCCTCCAAAAACATTTCACTCGTTATTTGTCGGTCGGAGGTTTTCCGGAGCTTGTATTATCCAATGATGATCGTAGTTCCCAAAGAATACTGAGAGAAGATGTAGTGGATAAAGTCCTTAAAAGAGATATCCCAAGCCTTTTCAATGTAAGGAATTCCATTGTGCTTGAGAAAGTATTCTTATACCTGTGTCTCAATTCATCCGATATAATAAATACGTCTACAATAAGCAAGGAACTTGAAGGTACTTCAAGAAGTACAATCGATAATTATATTGATTTCCTGGAAAGGGCAAATCTTATTTATCGGAGCATGCCTATAGGATTAAAAGGCAAGATGATACTGAAGGCATCACCGAAAATCTATATATCCGATGCTGCAATCAGGAATGCAGTACTTATGCTTGATATAAATGACCTTGTATCAGAACCTGCAGAAATGGGTCTGGTAGCTGAAACAGCAGTGTATAAACACCTGGCTGCATTTTACTATCCTGCTCATGCAAATGTTGGGTATTACAGAAAAACAGGCAATATAACAAAAGAGATCGACATCGTAGTAGACTATCCAATAGGGAAAATATTAGCGGAGGTCAAATACAGGGAAAAACCTGTAATCAAGTCCGATGATGCCATTATTGAAGTCGCAGGTAATGATAAAGAAAAAGTATTGGCGGCATTTATTATTACAAAAACATCCGAATCTTATGGCGCTTTGGAGTATAAAACAAAAGTTCCGGTATATAAAATTCCGGCTTATGCTTTTCTTTACCTATTGGGGCATGCCGAAGAAAATGGGTACAGGGGATGACTTGGTAGTGTAAAATATTTTGTGTATAGGGGTGGTTTGCCCCATTCTGAAAAGAAATAAAACCATATATTATTTTTGATGTGGTCTGTTATTTTACTCACCATTTCTGCTGAAACCTCTACACCATACAGGTCCTTTATCTAGTTTCGTTCAATGGGAATTATCTAAAGTTTGGCGGAGTTACTGAAGATTTTAAGTCTCAGGTTCATAAAAGGAACTTGGGCCTTTTTTCTGCCAAACTTCAGATAATTCGCTGCTAATTTGTTTCAATATAATAACAATGGTCATTTTTTCAATGTAATACTTAACAAAAATAAAAAGTTAGACTAAAAATCGATAATAAATAAAGAGTTCTCGTCTATTAAACGCAAATCCGAGTTAATATATAACCGCTTTTCCTCATAAGGCATAAGAGTGAAATAGTTTGGGTAAACTTTCAAAAAGTCGGCAGGATAGTACTTGTAGAAGCATCATTAACTTCTATTCTTGCTACAATTGCATCATCAGCAGTATTATTGTCTATCATCATTCTAAACACCGCCATACGTTCACCAGCTAGAATATTTGCAGCATAAGGTCCATATATTAAATAACCGGCATCATCCTGTGCAACATTTGCCGACCAGCCATCTCCATCGGCACGTCCAATTTGGTGACTCATTAATTCAGCCTGATAAACTTTTGATGCAAGGCTGTCATACACTTCCATTTCAGCTAAACCTACATTCAATCCTGAACCATTGGTAACTACAAATTTGACCCATGTAACATTTTTTTCGGGAAAATAAACATATTTTGCACTACCATCGTTCGGAATACCTGATACACTAATGTTTGTACTATCAGTGAACTACATCGCCTTTGAAAAAGCGAGCTTCGGAGTCGCAGGTAATAAAACCTGTTACCTCTCTGGCTTGTCCAACGCCACTACTGCTGGGTAGGT
>CAZANH010000104.1:0-9701 GCA_964486515.1 uncultured Eubacteriales bacterium | reverse complement strand
GAAGTAATGGTAAATTTCATCCGGAAACTGTACCGAATAATCATTCAGCGTAGCCAGCACATTCACTGCTACATCGTTTTCAAGCAGCATCCGGACATTTTCTTCCACTTTTTGATGGGTGCCCTTCCCCCCTCCCCTTTGCCCCCCGTCCCCCTGACACTATCTGCTTGATTCTATTTCGTTCAATCTGTAAGATACATATTTTACATAACTGCTTTCAGGAAAATCACTGAGAATCCTGTTGTATAACTCCAGTGCTTTTGTATAGTTGCCAAACGCCTGATAGCATTTTGCCGACCAGTATAAAACACCGTCATCTCTTTCAATGCTGTCTACATAAGTATAAACCTTTTCAAGCTTTTTCAGTGAATTATCGAAATCTTCGTTCTTACAGAGGTTTACACCCTCTTCATATACCACATATGCAGCTTCTATCATAATTTTTTCCCATAGTAAATCAAACTTATTTTTATCTTCTTCCCTGAATTGTACATTTTTCATAAGAATAAGCATATCTGCAGCCTTTTCGTATTTACCTTCAAGATATATATTTTCTATTTCCAGAAGTTTAAGCTTTGCAGGATGATAATTAATTTCTTCCTCTAAAGATTCATAATCCTTTAAAATTTTCTGATAATTCTGATTTACTTCACTATATTTTAATTTATACAAATCAACTTCTTCAATTAACCTGGATTTTACTGCATCTATATCTTCTACACGCACAATTTCTTCAGGCTTTTCCATAGCAAAAAACATAATAAGGAATATAAGAAATCCACCCGTAACAAAGCCAATTACATATTTTAAATAATCAAACCTGCCATTTTTATTATATAAAAAAGATAATATTACTTTTTTTAGAGTTATATTTGAAATAATTTTTCGTTTCTTTTTCTTTCCATCGTTTCCCGAATCGTCCATCCTGTTAAGGGCACTTAAATATTTAAGTGCTCTTACACTGTTATTTTCTGCTTCAACTACTTTTCTGAATACCGCTACGGCCTTGGAGTACTCTTTTATATAGCAGTAACAAAGCCCTAAGAGATTCATAGCTTCATAAAAATTAGGATTTATTGAAACAGCCTTTTTAAGTTCTATAACTGCAATATCCTCACTATTTGTACCTATGTTTTCAATAGCACTGTTATACAATATCACAGAATTTTTTATATTATCCGGTATATTTGCTTCCTTTTCAATCAGTTTATCAATATCAATAATCGGATAGTTAACCAATTCCTGTTTTAAGTCAATCAAAACCATTACCCCCCAAAAGTATGTTAATCGACATTAAACGTTTCTTTTGAACATCTGCGCTATTCCATATTTTCTACTATCTTTTTAATCTCTCCCAGATAATAAAGTGAACCAAAAGCACATATCACATAATCCAGTGAAGATATTTCAAAACTTATCCTTATTGCTTTTTCTATTGTATCACTAATTAGTACGTTATTACAATAGTATTTTAAAAATCCGGTAAATTCCTTTGCAGGAAGCGCTCTTTCGTTTTTCAATGTTACACCAATAATCTGCCTTGCAATACCTGCTATTATTTTTATCATTTCTTTATAATCCTTATCCTTCAAAACTCCAAAAATAAATAAAAATTTTTTCCCAGGGAAATATTTTAACAAAGTATTCCTTAAAACTTCAACACTTCCGGGATTGTGAGAACCATCAATTATAAAAACAGGGTTTTTTCTGATAATTTCAAGCCTTCCAGGCCAATATACACTTTCAAACCCTTTTCTCAATGATTCCTTATTTATTTTATTAAATCCTTTGTTTTGAAGTATTTCTAGAGTTATTAATGAAATCAGGGCATTTTTTGCCTGGTGATCCCCGATAAGTGGTATTTTCATATTTTTATAATCACCATAAGAAAATACCTGCCCGCTTTCGTCGAACCTCGTAATAATCAATTTCTCAAAATCAACCTCATGCAGGACAGAATCCGTATCAAGACATTTATCCACTATAACTTTCTTAACTTTATTATTCTGCGGATACATTACAACATCACATTTATTTTTTATTATACCAGCCTTTTCAAATGCTATTTTTTCTTCAGTATTTCCCAGGTACTGCATATGATCAAAACTTATTGGTGTTATAACTGCCGCAAGGGGCATATCAATTATATTTGTCGAGTCAAAACGTCCTCCAAGCCCGACCTCAAGTACAACAATATCACACCGCATCATGTTAAAATACTTGAATGCTATAGCTGTAACTATTTCAAATTCCGTAGGGTGGTTATTCCCTCTTTTTTGCATAATATTGATTTTATCTCTTACATATTCAGTTAAATCCGCCAGGTCATCTGGAGGTATATCTTTTCCGTCTACCCTGATTCTTTCATTGAAATTTATAACGTAAGGGGATGTAAACATCCCAACCCTGTAACCGGACTGAATTAAAACAGATGAAATCATTGAAGCTATGGAACCCTTCCCGTTTGTTCCTGCAATATGGACATATTTAAGCCCTCTATGAGGATTATCCATAAGTTCAAGTAATTTTTTCATGTTTTCAAGTCCGAGCTTCCATCCCAATTTTCTCGTACTGTGAATATAGCCTACAGCTTCATTATAATTCATCTTTTTACCCCGATGCCCTATCATTTCTTCCACAGCAATTCTTATATTTCTTTCCGCTCCCGCAGGGACACGGATCATTTCTGCCTACTTTCCGCACCCTTATCACAGGCTTTTGGGGTCCTTTCCCATGTGTTGCGTTTACCGGTTCCGCAACCTTCCTGCGTTCTATCGGCTGCTCCTTGTTAATACGTGCCTTCAATATTATTTTTACAGCATCTTCCTGGATGTTTTTTCTCATTTCTTCAAACATCTCATACCCTTCAAACTTATATTCAACAACCGGATCTCTCTGTCCATAGGCACGCAGCCCTATACCGTATCTTAACTGGTCCATCGCATCTATATGGTCCATCCATTTTTCATCTACAACTCTCAGCAATACTACTCTCTCAAACTCCCTCATCCTTTCACTGCCTATTTCCTTTTCTCTCTGTTCATATTTCTCAAATATCCTGTCAAGTATCTTCTTCTTTAAGCCATCTTTTTCAAGTTTCTGCCTTTCATCCGAAGATACCTGAAATTCATCATCCTCAAAGAAAATATTATGAGTATACCCTATTATACCTTCCCAGTCCCAATCCTCAGAATAATTTGATTCAGCGCAAAAAAGGCCAAGCATATTATCTATACTAACTTCAATCATTTTTGCAAATGATGCTTTTAGATTTTCTCCCTCAAGCACCTTTTTCCTCTGTGCATATATAACTTCCCTCTGCTGATTCATAACATCATCATATTGAAGGACATTTTTCCTTATATTGAAATTCTTTCCTTCAACCCTTTTTTGAGCATTTTCAATTGCATTTGTCAGCATACCGTGTTCAATAGGCTGATCGTCCTCAAGGCCCAGTGCATTTACTATTCCTTCAAGCCTGTCGGAACCAAAAAGCCTCATCAAATCATCCTGCAGTGAAATATAAAACCTTGATGAACCCGGGTCACCCTGCCTGCCTGAACGCCCTCTTAACTGATTATCAATTCGCCTTGATTCATGTCTCTCTGTACCGATTATATGAAGGCCGCCGTTTTCCACAACTTTTATATGCTCCCTGTCGGTAACTTTTTTGAATCCTTCATATAGTTTTCTGAATTCTTTTCTTGCCTTTAAAATTTCATCATTATCAGTGTCGCCAAAACCATTTGCCTGTACAATAAGATCTTCGGGATATCCCTGCCTTCTCATTTCCTGTATTGCAAGATACTCAGGATTACCACCAAGTACAATATCCGTTCCACGCCCTGCCATATTAGTTGCAATTGTAACTGCTCCGTGTTTTCCTGCCTGTGCAATTATTTCAGCTTCTTTTTCGTGGTATTTTGCGTTAAGTACCTGATGCTTTATTCCCTGCTTCTTAAGCAAGGCACTTAACAGCTCGGATTTTTCTATTGAAATCGTACCCACAAGTACAGGCTGCCCTCTTTTGTTGCATTCCATAATTTCTTTTATTACTGCTCTGAATTTGCCAATCTCGTTTTTATATACACTATCCGAGTTGTCTATTCTTATCATAGGCTCATTTGTAGGTATTACTACCACATCAAGCTTGTATATTGCCTGAAATTCCTGTTCCTCTGTCTGCGCGGTACCTGTCATACCTGCAAGTTTCTCATACATCCTGAAATAATTCTGAAATGTTATAGTCGCAAGCGTCTTGCTTTCCCTTTCAACCTTCACATTTTCCTTGGCTTCTATTGCCTGATGAAGCCCGTCACTGTATCTTCTTCCCAACATCAGCCTTCCTGTAAATTCATCTACTATTATAACCTCATTATCCTTGACAACATAATCCCTGTCTCTTTTCATAAGTCCATGCGCCTTGAGTGCCTGATTTATATGGTGCAGTATTGAAAGGTTTTCCGTATCCGAGAGGTTTTCGATTCCAAAAAAGTTTTCCGCCTTACTTACTCCCTTTGCTGTAAGTGAAGCAGTATTGGCCTTTTCATCAACAATATAATCCTCTTCTATATCATCATTGTGCTGTTTGTCATCAACCTCTGTAAAAACCTTTGCTCTCAATCTTCTTACAAAATTATTTGCCTTGCCATACATTTCAGTTGATTTATCACCCGCACCGGAAATGATAAGAGGTGTTCTCGCTTCATCAACAAGTATACTGTCCACCTCGTCAATAATGGCATAATGCATCGTTCTCTGTACCATATCCTCTTTGTAAATTACCATATTGTCCCTTAAATAGTCGAAGCCGAATTCATTATTTGTTCCATAGGTTATATCACAATTATATGCCTTTTTTCTCTGTTCGTTTGACAACCCGTGTACTATAAGGCCAACACTCAAACCCAGAAAATTATATACTTTTCCCATCCATTCACTGTCACGCTTCGCAAGGTAGTCATTAACCGTCACAACATGCACCCCTTTACCCTCAAGTGCGTTGAGGTATACAGGGAGTGTCGCCGCCAAGGTTTTTCCCTCACCGGTTTTCATCTCGGCAATTCTCCCCTGATGAAGGACAATCCCTCCTATAAGCTGTACCTTAAAATGTCTCATTCCAAGTGTTCTGAGGGAAGCTTCTCTCACTGTCGCAAATGCTTCCGGTAGAATATCATCCAGTGTTTCTCCCTCTGAAAGTCTTTTTCTGAATTCAGAAGTCTTTGCTTTAAGTTCTCTATCTGATAATTCCTTTACAGTTGGTTCAAGTTCTTCTATACTTTCGGCAATGGGATTAAGCCTTTTTAATTCCCTTTCACTGTAACTTCCAATTATTTTTTCAATAAGTTTTAACACCTTTATACCTCCCTCTTACAATTTCAAATACTAAAACCAATAAGCCTGCCGTAATAACAATATCCCCTATGCTCACAACCTGCATAAAACAGCTTAAAAACGAAGGCGGATGTACTATATCCCCTAAAAAAGGCAGTTTGGTAGATTCATCCATAAAAACATGCTTTATGTCCTGTCCCGAATTAACCGCATCTGCTCCTTCCATAAGGTTCAGCCTTTCAAGTATATCGGCATTCACAGGCATTCTTCCTCCATTTGCAATCATGACAATTGCGTTGAGGATACTTCCTGCAGCAATAATACACATTCCAATATACTGCCTGTTATAATAAAATGCCGTAATGAGCAGTGCATAAACAGCAAACTGTAAAATCCCAAGATAATTCTGTATAAAATCAATCCCTTTGCTAACAGCAATTTGTGCTGATATCTGAATTAACAAAGAAAGAATTATAAGCCACGCTTTTTTTATTTTAAAATCCAATACATTTGAAATTTTCCCTCCTGCCATAATCCCTGCAGCTATTCCCAGCGCTATTGCTGCCAGATAAAGCATATATCCACCTCTTATCTGCTATTTTCATAGTACTTGCCTTGTTTTTTTGCTTTTAACCGTTTTTTCGTATTCCATAAGTTACAATATCAGCTTTCTTTCAAAGAGTCAATACGCATATATAATTCCTCAATATTGTCACGGAGTTCCGCCGCTTTTTCAAATTTCAAATCCGCTGCCGCTTTTTCCATCTCCCCGGTCATCTTTTTTATAATATCCCTTATTTCAATTTCATCCATTACCGCCGGTACTTTGTCTGCATAATATTTTTTTCCATCCTCAACAACCTTTGTTGCCTCAATTACATCTCTTATCTTCTTTTGTATGCTTCTGGGCTTAATGCCATGCTGTTCATTGTACTCTGTCTGTACTTTTCTTCTCCTGTTCGTTTCATTGATCGCTTTTCTCATGGATTCCGTTATTTTATCCGCATACATTATAACTTTTCCTTCAATATTTCTTGCTGCTCTCCCAATAGTTTGTATCAGGGAAGTCTCAGAACGCAGGAAACCTTCCCTGTCAGCATCAAGTATTGCGACAAGTGCAACTTCTGGAAGATCAAGGCCTTCTCTCAGCAGATTTATTCCAATAAGTATGTCGAAAACTCCCAATCTTAAATCCCTTATAATTCCCATTCTCTCAAGTGTATCAATATCAGAGTGAAGATAACGCACTTTAAAATCGAGTTCATTCAAATAATCAGTCAAATCCTCAGCCATTCTTTTAGTTAGCGTCGTTACAAGCACCCTCTGTTTTTTAGCTGTTCTCTTCCCTATTTCACCTATCAGGTCATCAACCTGCCCTTTTACCGGTTTTACAATAACTTCAGGGTCAATAAGCCCTGTAGGCCTTATAAGCTGTTCCACAATTTTTACGGAATGTTCCCTTTCATAACTTCCGGGTGTAGCACTCACATACACAACCTGTTTGATTTTCTCCTCAAACTCTTCAAACTTCAAAGGTCTGTTGTCAAAAGCCGACGGAAGACGAAATCCGTATTCCACCAGGGTTTCCTTCCTTGACCTGTCTCCATTATACATTCCTCTTATCTGGGGGACAGTCACATGTGATTCATCTATGATTACAAGGTAGTCATCGGGGAAGTAATCAAGCAGCGTATAAGGCGAACTTCCCGGTTCCCTTCCGCTTATATGCCTGGAATAATTCTCAATACCCTGGCAAAAACCTATTTCCCTCATCATTTCAATATCATACATCGTCCTTTGTTCCAACCTTTGTGCTTCCAAAAGCTTCCCTGCATCCCTTAATTCCCGAAGCCTTTCAGCTAGCTCCTTCTTTATTGTAACAACAGCCTTTTTCATTCTGGCTTCTGTTGTAACATAATGGGATGCGGGGTATATTGCAATGTGCGACCTCATTCCTTTAACAACACCTGTAAGAGGGTCAACTTCTGATATACGTTCAATTTCATCACCGAAGAACTCTATCCTTAAAACACTTTCTGTTGTATATACGGGAAATACTTCAATTATATCTCCTCTTATTCTGAAAGTACCCCTCTTAAAGTCAATTTCATTCCTGTTATACTGCATATCAACAAGCATTCTCGCCACATCATCCCTGTCTCTAATCATTCCAGGCCTCAGGGATAATGTAAGCTTTGTGTAGTCCTCAGGGTCACCAAGTCCGTAAATACATGAAACACTGGCTACAATAATAACATCCCTTCGTTCAAATAATGCAAATGTGGCTGAGTGCCTTAATTTTTCAATTTCATCATTTATTGAGGAATCCTTTTCAATATACGTATCCGTAGCAGGTATATATGCTTCCGGCTGATAATAGTCATAATAGCTTACAAAATATTCAACGGCATTTTCAGGGAAAAAATCCTTAAATTCACTGCAAAGCTGTGCAGCCAACGTCTTGTTGTGAGCAATCACAAGTGTAGGCTTTTGTAGTCTTTGTATGACATTTGCCATAGTAAAGGTTTTTCCGGAACCTGTAACCCCAAGAAGCGTCTGATGCCTGTATCCCATATTGAAACCGTTGCTCAGTGCATCAATAGCCTGAGGCTGGTCCCCACAGGGTTCATATTCTGAATTTATCTTAAATTCGGACATAAAAATATCTCCAACTTTATCGTTTTCCAATTCATATCATTTTACCTTTTTTCTTTAATAATTATTTAAAAAGAACCCAACGGTTACCAACCTGTTCCTTGCAATGACATCACTATTATTTCCGATTTCAACTCCGTCAAGATTGTATTTGACATCCAAATTAATCTACAGTTTTTTAACGCTGTAATTAGCAGTATATTATTTAAATGTACATCTGTCAATTATTTTTGGGTGCGATTAAATATTTTGTAACATATATACTGATATATGTTACTACGAGTGTAGTTTAAGAAGAATCAAATGTCCTTAAATATATCGTTGGTAGCTAAATCCAGACCTTTAAAAAGCAGTGATTTAACCGTATCCCCCTCATTATACAGCATTACTGTTTCAGGCTGGTTATCAATGAAATGATACAACAGGATCTGGTGTTTTTGAGGATCAATTATCCAGTACTCACTAACCCCTCCTTTCAGATAAACATCAAGTTTCTTAACCATATCTCTTCCTCTTGCCTGGGGAGATATGATTTCGATTACCAATGAGGGTATTCCCATATACCTGTCTTTTTCGTTTCTTGTTTTTTCGTGGTCGCATGTTATAAGTAAATCCGGTTGTACAATGTTTTTTGAATTGAATTCTTCGTTCAAAAGGGTAACATCAAATGGAGCGGAGAATACGCGGCAGTTTTTTCCTTCAAACCATTCAAGAAATTTTCCATAAAGGTTTGAGTGTATTATCTGATGCGTCATACCCGGTGAAGCCAGCAGGTAAACCTCACCGTCAATATACTCGTACCTTTCTTCATTGCCTTCTGTTATTTCAAGGAACTCTTCATAGGTAACCTTTTTACCGGAATAGTTGTATGCCGTGCTTCCTTCTTTAATTGCCAGGTAACCTTCTTTAGAATCATCGAAACCTGAAAGTACCGCTATGATTTTTTCATTCTTTGTAATATATATGTCCTCCTCCCTGCACGTTCTCAAATAGTACCCAAAACGGTTCTTGACATCTGTGGCGTTAGTTTTCATCTAAAATCCCCTTCATTATCGGCTATTATAATGTCCATATTATATAACATTATTAGCTGTTTGTCAAACACAAAACAGGCTGAATAATTATAGCAAACAGTCTGTTTTTTTTCTTAACTTTTAAAAAGCAATAATATATGTACTATAATATTACTTTACTCGTATAATAGTATTTGTGAGGTTTAAGTTAACTAATTTCCAGTTACAAACCTCGGATTTGTTCGACCTTAATCCATATGATGAACCAAATGGAAAGGCTTTAAAAGAACAATAAAACTTTTTCCAGTTAATTTAGCTCATCTTCAGCTATTATCACCTTATACATTGGAGCCCTCCTCTGAACAAGATGTATACATAATAACTCAATTTAATTCATATACGCAACATCCTGACAACTGCTAACCAAAATACAAAAACGGCATCCAGATGGGAAAACGCATGGAAGCTGTTCATAAGGTACAATGATAAAAACTTTTCATTTACTGACTGCACCAGTTTTGCTATTATTAATGAGTTGAATTTAAAAGAAGTATTTACTTTTGATAAGCACTTCCATCAGATTGGATTTACAAATTTTCTGTAAAACAGAACACCCTTTTGGGTGGTGTAATGTCACTCAAAAGGATGGTTTGGTATTATCCTATAGGTCTTTTATATCGTATTTACCTAAATTTAAAG
>CAZANH010000103.1:0-4216 GCA_964486515.1 uncultured Eubacteriales bacterium | reverse complement strand
TGAAAAATTTAATATTAACTTAGATGTAAAAAGAATACTGGCTAAAGAATATAATCAAAATCTGGAAATCAAGATAGCCGCAGGTGATATTCCGGACATTTTCAGGAATAGGGGTGATGCGTCACATATTTACAGAAAATTATATGAAGATGATTTTCTGGCAAGTTTTACTGAGTATGCAGAAAAATATAATTTGAAAAATATTCTTGATTACTTTAACTCTCGAGGCGCCAGACGATTTGCCGAGAAGGACGGCTACTTTCAATTATTCACAAATAAAGGTCATGCAGGTCATGGAATTATTATTCGACAGGATTGGCTGAAACAGTTAAATCTTGAAATGCCGAAAACATGGCAAGAATATAAGGAGATGCTAAGAGCATTTAAGGAAAACAATCTTGGTGGAGAAAATACAGTACCTGAAACCGGTTTTGAAATAGGTCCAGCAGTTATAACAAGTTATACAGGGGTGCTCGGATGGAAAAAAGTTGATAGTAAATGGACATATGAATACACATTACCAGGATATAAAGATGCACTTGCTTATTTGAAAAGCTTATATAGTGAAGGATTGTTGGATCGAGAGATTTTTACTATCAATGAGTCACAGGCAAACGGTAAATTTATAAGTGGAAAAGCCGGTGTAATTTATACTATGGCAAAAAATCGATTTGTTAAGATTGAAGAGCAAGTCAAAGAAAAGAATCCGGATGCTGAATTATCAATGATTGTGCCACTACCTGAAGGACCGAATGGAATAGTATACAACGAAACATCCGGACTGTTTGATTGTATTATGGTGCCAAAGAATAATAGATCTGAAGAAAAAATTACACGTATTATGAAGTTGGTAGATTATATGCATAGTGAAGAAGGCATAGATATCCTACTAAATGGGATTAAAGGAGTTCATTATACTATTGAAGATAATAAGAGAATAACCAATGAGGCTTATGAAAGGGATATCATAAGTGGTATAGGACATTTGACTGCCATGTTGACTGATTACTCAGGGACATATAAGCAATTAGAGGGTATTGTAAAAACTAATTATGAGACAAGTGCGAAGTACGGTGCTATTAATCCGGCAGAAGGTTTTTCCAGTGATATAACCTCTGAACTTGAGCCGTTGATTAAAGAGGTCTGTGAAGAATGGAAGGTGCATTTTATTACAGGCGATAAGGATTTGGATAAGGATTGGGATGAGTATATTAAAGCTTTAGAAAAAGTAGGCTTGAATAAATTAACTCAAACTGTCAGTGAATACTTGACAGAGAAGGGTATTGAATAACAGATATGTTGAATTCAAGGGATGCAAAATAATTTGCATCCCTTGAATTCAAATAATATGAATTCGGAAATTAATATCTAGGAGGTTGACATGTAAAATTGTGTAAGCAAGTTCTCAGATTTCAAATATAATTACTGAAGATGGAGCTGTAAAGATAACGAAGACTTCAGGGGATATAGACTACACAAAGTATGATGTGGATAACACCAAATATTCCCTCACAGACGAGACATCCAATGGTGGAATTGTCTGTACTGTGAGGGAATATTACTGTTGGGAGCAATATATGGGTACCCTTCACCTGTAGAGGTGGGGATTAGGTCTTTTATGAGGCTTGTACAAGAGTGCCTTTCATCATTTCCTTGCCTGGGCACAGAGAAGGGACAATAGTTTCCAAAATGATCAAGACACCAGTTCAACTGATAGACCTGTTTCCAACACTTTGCAGATTAATAGAGATCGACAAGCCTGATGGAATTGACGGTATTGATTTATCAAATGAAATACTTGGAACCGGAAAAATTCATGAAGACAGGCCTGTATTCTGCGACAATATGGTACCTAGATGGGGGGGAAGGAACGGAATTCCGTATGATTCGCTTAAAGGAATACAAATATGTTATTTTCAGAAATGCACCACCCCTGATGTTTAATTTAAAATCCGACCCTTTTAACAAAAGAACCTGATATATTCCGTAAGGCTGAACCTACAGCCACTTGAACTTGTAGCGTTCATTCCAGGAAAATATTCTTCGAGCTAAGGGGCTATGAATAGTAACTTAGTTTTTCATAATGTCAAGGATAGTGGGCATAATAAAATACGGAGTCTGCTTTTTTAGCAGGCTCCTGAATATATAAGCAGGAAGTGATTTCATGAAAAAGAATGATAAAAAAGGGAAAAAGAAACTAAAGTTGCACCCGGGATGGAAGATGATCCCAGATGGGAAAAAGCAACAAAAGATGATAGGAAGAAGGGTAATACAACAAAGGTTACTCGTACAGTATGGGATGAAAATGACCCAAGTTAGTCTCAAATATAACACAAATAATACAAATTCACAGATACAAAGATTACATTGCAGGAGGTCACAGGATGAAAGCCGGATTTCATTTCTATCAACGTACTGCTGCAATCATAGCCATATAAGTTTCGTCAGGAACATAGGAAGGGATGCTGTTGCCTGAACCAAGAGCGTATCCTCCAAGTTCCGAGGTTTTTTCTATCATTGCAGCGGACCGTTCATAAACTTCCTGAGGAGTATGGCGACAGATAAAATCCACATCAATACCTCCAAGAATGGCTATCCTCTTGCCATATTTCTCATAGGCTTTTTCAACAGGTATTATTTTGTCTTCATACGAATGTTTGGCTTCATATCCAATATAATCGATAATATCATCCATGACGTTTTCAAGATTTCCACAGGAATGAAGAATAGCAGGCCTTCCTGCGGAATGTATGGTATCGGCAATTTTTTTATGCCAGGGAATTACGAACCTCCTGATATCTTGAGGAGACAACATTGTTGCTGATACAAAACCCCAGTCATCATTTGAAATTGCAGCTCCTACTGAACTGTACCTTAAACAAAGTGAATAATAATGAGCCAATCTTGAACCCACTGAACTGAAAATATCGTCTGCAAGAACTGGATCTTCCTTAATTATATAGCACAAATTTTCAAATCCTGTCAATCTGATTACATTTTCCAAAACCCCGTCGTAACTATAAACAATGAACTTCATTCCATCAGGAAGATATTCTTCCAGATCTGATAGTATTGAATAGTCATAGTCGTCGGGATCCGGCCATTGATAGGAATTAAAAGATTCACGGTCAAAGATTACCCCGCCTTCATTAAGAGAAACGGTTTTCTGGCCCTCTTCCTGATGCCTTTTGCTTGGAAAATGGAAATCGGAACCAAGAATTGTCACATAATCATAACCTGCATTAGTATAAGCCTGGATAAGTACTTTATAACGGGAATATTTATCATTTGGGTCATAGTTCTGAACACCTGTCAATTTTAAATTCAGGTCATCATTTAAAAAAAATTCAAACAAAGTGGGCCTGTCGGGTTTTTCTCTGTGCAGTACCTTCAAAAGGTTGTTGAAATCTGGCTTTCGCATGCTGTTGATGTAGGTTGCATAATCAATGAAAGAACTATCGAATTGTTTCATAAAAAATCCTCCTTTTTTGAACCCTGACGCCTTAATATTGTCAGGCACTGTTACTTATGTTATGCTTAAATTGTAACAGGAAACATTTTAAAAATCGATACACGGATTACCTTTAAAGCATCATGGATTACCATCATTCTGGGGAAATGGGGGATGATAAGTTTTGAAGCCTGCTAAGGAAGCTATGAGAGAAAATATTATATTTAATGACATGTTTATACCCGTGAAGAGTTTTATTAATTCATCCAGTGAACATAGTGTTCATCCTCACTGGCACCCTGAAATTGAAATACTGTATTATATTAGTGGTTTTGCAACACAGCAGGTAAATGACCATTTTATTACTGCAAAAGAAGGAGATATAGTCATTATTGGTAAAAACAACCTTCATTCTACTTATGGTTATGGTTATGAAACTTGCAATATCCGGGTTTTACAATTTGATGCGGATGCTGTATTGGATTTATCTGCAAATAATCAAGGAAAAGAAAATAAACTCTGTTTTTTAAATGAGAATATATGTTTTAAAATGCCTGTTTCATCTAAGGATGAATATTCTTCTGAAATAGCAAGGGACCTTTCTCTAATTCATCAGGAACTCTCGAATAAGAATAGAGGATATGGTTTGTTTGTCAGGTCGTTGATTTACGATATAGCCGGAATTATTGAGAGAGGCAGACTGTGTAAATTTATACAACAGAACGAGATAAACTCACCGGAAATGAGAATTATAATGGAAAGGGT
>CAZANH010000102.1:0-14355 GCA_964486515.1 uncultured Eubacteriales bacterium | reverse complement strand
CTTATATTTGCTTCACAAACAGCCTCTAAGAACCTTACGCTATGAATTTCACGAAAATATTTCTTCAAGTAGATGAAAAGGGCTGTGAATGGTAACTATTTACCATAATACATATTTTTTTGTGGAAGGTTCAAATATTGGTAAGCTTATGATTTACCTGTCATCTGCGATACTTTATCCTGGTTATTTTGTATCCAATCCTCCGCAATCTTAATTTCTTCCTCTCCGTTATCAATTTTTACCATCATTCCTTCAATATCCTCCACTGGTATATTCCAGTTACTTAAAAAATGATAAACATCCGGGGCTTTTTCTTCAAGATTATTTGATGTTAATACATGTACTTCTGAAGTTTTCCAGAAATTTTTAGGATCTGCAAGTACTTTCAGATCAAAATTGACAAACATTGGATGAGGCCGCCAGCCTAAAAACAATACCGGTTTCTTTTGTGAAATTATTTTTTTTGCCTGAGTAAGCATTCCAGCTTCGCTGGATGCTACATATTCTAAATTCAAACCATATTCCTCTATCATATCGCGTGATGTCATTGTCATTCCCGCCCCCTCTTCTATTCCGTATATTTTACCTTCGTACAGGCTTTCATTTGCCTTTATATCCGTAATTGAGTTTATATTGTCGACATATGTTGGTGTAACCCATCCCAGTACACCATCCGGATAACTTACGGAAACATCTTCAAGGTTATTTTTGTATTTTTCCATATAGTTTTTGTGCATATCGGGAAGCCAGGAATCCATAAATGCATCTATATCCCCTTTTGAAAGTCCTGCAAAAACTGCTCCCACATCAGCATTCTGCAATTTTACGGTATAGCCCATATCTTCGATAATTTTCTTTGCTACATATGTCGGCGGTAAAGTACTTGTCCATGGAGTAAGGCCAAATGTTATGGTTATATCTTTTTTTCCCTCCTGCTTTTTTACACACCCATTAATAAGCCCAGATATTGAAAGTATTACAAGTATTACTAATAAGATTTTTTTCATTTTAAATCACTCCTTCAGTTTTTTTAAGCATACATCTCTTTCTCAAAATGGTGGGGTACTGATTGTAATCATTCTTCCTTCAAAGTTGTTTCCTGTTTTCTTAAACCCTGTGTTATTCGATCAAGCAGTATGGCAAGGACAACAATTCCTAGTCCTCCCGTAAGTCCTAAACCGACATTTACTCTGGAAATACCTGCCAGTACCGTTGAGCCAAGCCCAGGAGCTCCAATCATAGATGCTATTACAGCCATTGAAAGTGCCAACATTATTGTTTGATTTACTCCAGCCATTATAGTTGGAATTGCCATAGGAAACTGTATTTTTGTTAGCATTTGCCATGGGGTAGACCCAAATGCACGCCCAGCTTCCACCACATCTTCAGGTACCTGTCTGATCCCCAAATTTGTGAGTCGGACAGAAGGTGGTGTTGCAAAAACTAATGTTGCAATTACAGCAGGTACACCACCAAGCCCGAAAAGCAAAATTGTCGGTATAAGATAAACAAAACTTGGTAGTGTTTGCATAAAATCAAGTATCGGCCTTATAATTTTCCCTGCCATATCCGATTTCGCGATCCAGATTCCTACAGGTACTCCAATAATAATAGAAAATATCGTAGCCACTATTACAATTGCAAGTGTCTGCATTCCTTCAATCCAAAGATCAACAGCACCAATGTAAATAAGGCCTGCAAGAGTGAACAAGGCAATTCCTCTGCCTGCGGTAAGAAAAGCAATAATTACAATTATAGCAGCCATAATAATTGGAGGTATAGTGGTAAGTAATGATTGAAATGACACCAGTATTATTGAAATATAAGAACTTATTGCATCAAAAATACCTCCCAGATTTGGAACCAGCCATTTGTCAACAAACCAATTCGTCCAGTCTTCCAATGGTAAATATAAAATATTCAACTTTTTTCAGCCTCCTTATCAATATTACGATTAGGATCCCTACCCAAAGCAAGGCCTGATAGTATTGAAACTCTTACAATTATGCCAAGCAGTTTTTTATCACTTACAACAGCAATTGGATATTTTGTTTTTGAAGCTGTCGTAAACAACTCAGTAAGCGGTGTTTCCGGTGATGTAATTTTATAATCCCATATTAATACCTCCTCAACATTTTTATTTTCTCTCACTGCTTTGATTGCATTGTCAATCGTTAAAAGGCCTTTTAAATTTTTATGCCTGTCTACAGTGAAGATACTTGATATTCCTTCTTCTTGCATTTTTCTTATAGCCACTCTTGGGCCTTCCTTTATTGTTATAAGAACATCCGGTTTTTTCATAACCTGATGTGCCAACAAAATTTTTGCTCTGTCAACATCACGTACAAAATCAGAAACATAGTTATTCGCAGGATTAGACATAATTTGCTCGGGATTTCCTATCTGTACTATTTTCCCGTCTTTCATAATAGCAATTCTGTCACCAAGTTTTAGTGCTTCATCAAGATCATGCGTTATAAGTATTATTGTCTTTTTTAATGAATCCTGAATTTCCAAAAGGTCATCCTGCATATTTTTTCTTATGAGCGGATCAAGGGCACTGAATGCTTCATCCATCAACATAATATCGGATCCTACTGCGAGTGCTCTTGCAAGGCCAACTCTCTGTCGCATGCCACCGCTTAGTTCTCTCGGATAACTATTTTCATAACCTTTCAGGCCTACATTCTCTATAGCCTTCATTGCTTTTTCTTCTATTTCCTTTTTGGGAATATTTCTTATTTCCAAACCATATCCTACATTTTCTATTATATTTCGAAGTGGGAACAAAGCAAAATGTTGAAATACCATACTTATTTTTTTTCTTCTAAATTCAATAAGTTCTTTCTTTTTTAATTTCATAATATTATGATCATCTATTACAATCATACCGGATGTTGGTTCTATAAGGCGATTTATCATTCTAATAAGTGTTGATTTTCCGCTTCCTGATAGGCCCATTATAACAAAAAATTCCCCTTCTTCCACTGAAAGAGAAGCTTGTGCTACTCCTACAGTCATACCAGTCTCTTTTAGAATTTCATCCTTACCCTTTCCCATTTTTAATAAATTTATTGCTTTTTTAGGATGTTTTCCAAATATTTTGATTATATTCTCAATCTCAATTTTTTTCATACGTTCCCCTTATGAAAACATTCAAAATTATTCTACTTATAATATTTACAATTTAAGAATTATAATACTCCAAAAATATATAATGCTTAGAAGAAGTTACTTGAAATTATAATATTTTAAAAAAATAACATGGAGCTTCCTCAGCCCCATGTGCTAAATAGGAGAAACGCTAATGTTCATTTATAGAGTATCATAAATTTTTAAATTTTGACATAGTACTATTGAACTTTTTTAATAGTAATAAAGTCTCTATTTATATATAGGCCTTTAGTCCTAAAAGAATTTTTCAAAAAATATCCCAAAAAACAACTGGTCTATTAATACAATGCCACCAAGTGCGAAAACATACCACGAAAATACCTTAAGGCTACCTTTTAAAATTATTCTTACCATAAATCTTATTGCTGCATATCCCGACACTGCAGCTGCTAATATACCTGCCATTACCGGAATCAGTTGTACATTGCTGCCCAGTATCTCCGGATTTTTGATAAAATCTGCAGCCTCCAGTACTGCAGCCCCAAGAATTGCAGGTATTGATAATATAAAGGAAAATTTAAGTGCAAGCTCCCTGCTCATACCTCTTGATAGTGCCCCTGTTATTGTAAGCCCTGAACGTGACACAGCAGGAAAAATTGCAATCGCCTGTGCAGTTCCGATTGATAACGCATCCACCCAGGTTGTCTTTGATATATCCTTATTTCTGTTTTTAATACTTTCTGCATAAATAAGCACAAGACCTGTGGCAATAAATCCCAGTCCCAAGGTTTTTCCTGATTCATAAGTATTTTTAAACATATCCTTAAGCACAAAACCTATTATTACTGTCGGTATCATTGCAACAATAATCAATACCGGATATCTTCCAAAAGGCTTTTTTAATATTTCCCATATATCTTTCCTGAACGCAAAAAGTACTGCTGCAAGAGTACCAACATGTACTGCTATATCAAAAGTCAAGGCACCTTCGCTTATTCCGAATACCTTTTGTAAAAGAACAAGATGCCCCGAACTGCTCACAGGTAAAAACTCTGAAAGCCCTTGTATTATTCCAAGTATCAATCCTTCCAATACACTCACTTTTAAATCAATCCCCCAAATTAATTTTACTTAATAATACCTTTAACAGTATATTTTAAATTAATGATGTAATCATACAATAAATCTTAATATCATTCAATCCCTGAATTTTTTGAAGATGCAGTGAGAATATCTGACTCCATGAGAATTTCATTATTTAATTAACTTTATAATTAATGCTATAAAAACATCAATATCATTCAGATTTTCCTGTAATATTTTATATATCTCTTCATCATCCACTTCATGGTATAAGTGTACTACTCTATTCCTGAATTTAACCATAGCAATAAAAATATCCTGATATTCCCGTGGTAATATTTTGTGTTTTACAAGTATTTTTATTGAATCAGCACTTGTAGCAGGAATTTCAAAGTTCTTCCTTGAAATTATATGGTTGCAAATATCTATTATTGCTTCTATAGCAACAACTAGATTATATTTAGCAGAATCAAAATATGTAAAATCAGCTAAAAATTCTTCTTTTTTTAAACTTTTTAATTCATCCAATTTTGTTTTGCTTTGCTTAATAAAATTTAACTTTGACAGTATTTTGTTTTTGTCAAACATTAAGTAATTCCTCCCTAAGCCCTTCTTCTAAATCAATATTGTATTTACGCAAAATAATACTGTAATCATGTTGTATTTCCAAAACATTTTCAACAAATTCCTGTGTTTTTATTCTGTTTTTTTCATAAATAATATCACCTGAACTAATAACTCTATGTTGGAAATATACTGGAGAAGAATTGAGATTCACCATATCAATTTTATCCATACCAAGAATTGAAGATATTTCAGCCATTATTTTCATTTCATACATCATTGATATTTTTTTTGTAAATAATATTCCAAAATCAATATCACTTAATTTTGTTTGTTTTTCAGTCCCGTAGGAACCAAAAATATAAACAGTTAAAATCTCAGGTATGCTGTAAAAAAATTGCACAATACTATTTATTTTATTTTTATAATTCTTTAGTTCTCTCATATGTTCTCCTGCCTAAATCTATTCACTTTATTTCTATTATAACATAAATCCTCAAATTAACATCAAAACATTTCCTCAATACACTCCTCAATAACATATCTGGTTTTGGGCATAATAAATTGGGATTTAAAGACATTATCCAATAACCGGTTTGCCTTTTCTATGGTATCTATTCCCAGATGTTTCATTAAAAAGATAATATCCTTTTTGTCAGTTTCAGATTCCATCCTTGCTGCCATCAGCTTCATAGCCAAAAGGTATTCCGGCATTACAGAGTAGAGCTTCAGGTTTGAATAAGTTTTAAGAAGCATTTTCTTCTCATAGGCTTTTGCATTCATAAAACCTTTTACGCTGTCGTTAAGCCATGATTTCGGCATACCCTTTTCAGATGCTATTTTTGCTGCAATGTCATTAATAATGGATTTTGGTTCATAGATTGCATCAATATCTTTAGTCGCCGATCTTGCAGAAAACACCAGGCACATAGAGGCACCTCCAGTAATCAGTATTTCTCCATGCATATCCAATTTATTAAGCTCTTCATTTACAAGTTTAAGATTTTTTAATATTTCTTCTTTTCCAAAATAAAACTGACTCATCCTGTTTCCTCCTCATACTCTGGTCAATATGTTTTCATCCACAAAAAGTCCACGATGTTTAAATTCCGCCGGGGAATAGAGCATGTTATACATCCTTAATCTACCCTTGCGGACATTTCCAAAATACATTTCCTTCATATAATATCTATCTTTCCATACCCAGTCAGGAACTTCAATATCATAATCATTTCCCAGCTTGTTTGCCGTTGCGGCACACATGGCATACTGATAATCAGGTACATTTCTATGCTTTTTGGGCTCTCGACTGATTAAATCGTACATTTTCTCCTTATCATCCTTACACGAATAAAAGACATCCAGAAAACCCCGAAGGGACAAACTGAATTCATTACCTTTCGCACTTTCTTCTATAACCTGTCTGAGCTCATCGCTGCTTTCTTTTATCCCTACCCTGTTATATATTTCCCAATCCTTTTGCAGTTCCTTTAACTTGTTTTCACATGCTCTCCGCTCATTAACGAGACTGGCAAGCTTTACTGCTTCCTGTTTATAATTCCCGATATATTTGTTAACTACCTTACCATTTTCCCTGTATGCAAGGTAGTAATAATTTTTTCCCCTTACCCTTCTTTCTTTTATTGAACCTTTAGGCAGCTTGCTTATTTTATTTTTCAATTCTCTTTGAAGCTGCAGATTTTTTTGGCTCTCTTTAATAAGTAAATCCAATATCATTTTTGTCATCTCCCTACACTTTTATTATACACAACATATTTATAATTATCAATCATTGTTGTGTATACAAACCAGCAAAGCTGACAGGTGCGGATTGGGCAACTACAACAGGGGATAAGTCTACAGGATTCGCCCCAAAAGCCAAATACGGGTATGTTGGCAGGAGCATGATGCATAATGTACTTGATAAGATTTTCCAGATCCTGAGAATAATCCGGGTCACTAGACATACAAGTAAATTTTATCAAAATATAATAGCAATTTCACCAATCCTAAGATTGGTTTTCAGGAAGAACAATGTTGTTTTCATATGCATGTATAACCAGTTGGGTCCTATCTCTAAGTTCCAGTTTCTCAAGCATACGATGTATATACCACTTAACGGTATGATGTGATAGAAATAATGCTTTTGATATCTCCTTGTCAGAATATCCTTTGCAAAGACACCTTATAATTTCCAATTCCTTATCTGTCAGGTGCATAACCACCCTCCGTAAAAAGGAGACGGTCAACTCGACCCATCACCTCATATAATAAGTTTTTGTAAGGGTTTTATTAAAAAATTTCCAGTAGCAAACCCCTAAGTATCAACACTAAACTCACTGCAAATTATCTTTGGAAACAACTCCGAAGACCTCTTCGAAGGCTACCCAAAAATTTGCTTAATGGGTATAGGCTTAAAAGTGAAAAAATTGCATTCGCACTCAAATCCTTAACCTTCATTGTGAGAAGTTGACCTGAATCAGTACAAGCTTGAACTCCCACTGAATGAAGCAGTAATTAATTTATATAATATTTGTGATTTACCTCTCCACCTATTGAGGTAGTAGACTTATCACAATGATTATATTAAAGTTATTTATACTTCTATTGGGTAATTCCTGTATTCATTTGCCGTATTATATATCGCCATAATCTTTTCAGGAGATATGTTTGCCAGTATATTATGGACTTGATTAAAAACATAACCTCCTCCAGGTGCAAAAACGTTAATAAGTTTTTTTACCTCACTTTTGATGTCTTCTATTGTACCAGATGTCACAGTAGTTTGTGTATCTACTCCGCCTCCCCAAAATACCAAATCTTTTCCAAATTCCTTTTTAAGTTTTAAAGGGTCCATTTTTTTTGCTGAAAGCTGTATAGGATTCAATACTTCAACACCTGCATCTATCAAGTCTGGTATCATATCGTATATGGAACCACATGAGTGAAAAAATACTTTTACATTAGAAAAGTTATTTCGCACATATTCAAACTGTTTTTTATGATACGGTTTTATTAATTTTTTATACATTTCAACCGATATCTGTGTATTCTCCTGAGTTCCCAGGTCATCTCCAAATTGTATTACATCTATATATTTACCCACTGCGTTAAGATACCGTTTTAGTGATTCCATATAAGATTCCGTCAGTTTTTGATGATAATAATGTACCAAATTCGGATTTATTGCAAGTTCTGTAAAATATTTTTCGTATCCCCAATCAATTTGTCCTGTTTCAAATATATTACCTCCAAAAGCACCAAGTATTGCGTAGTCAGTTTCCTCATACAATCTTTTTCCTTCTTTTTTTAGAAATTCAAGCTCCTCATCACTTATTACAGGAATATCAAATTTGTCTAAATCATTTTTGTCTTTTGCATCTTGAAGTTGATGGTTTACATAGTCAAAGTAAATTCCACCTTCCGGCATTCGAGCAATTACTGTATCTCCATTTTTGATTTCCAAGTCACCTTTTTGATTTTTTACCGGATTAAAATTATATGGAACTATACATTTTGAACCATCTGGTAATTTCCCATGTTTCCACTGTCTTATATCTAAACCAAATGCAGGTTCCATCCTGTGTAATTGTATAACATCCCCACCCATTATTTTCAATACTTCCAATTCAGGTTCAGCCAACTGTTGGAACACATCATACAATTTAGTGTGTCCACTCTTAATATTTAAATATTCTTTTAATTTGTTGTAAGCTATTGCACTTATTCCTGTTGACCTCATTGCTCCAAAATCAATAGGCATCATATCTGCTTCTTTATGTTCTAATGCAGCTCTCACTCTCTCACGAGAAATCATCTTTTTCATCCACAATATTCCCCTCATATAATAGTATAATCGACACTAAACTCACTGGAAATTATCTTCGCAGACAACTCCAAATACATCTTCGAAGGCTACCCCAAAAACTTGCTTAAAAGGTAAAGGCCATTTTACAAACCTTGATGACATTGCTAGCACTGTTCAAAAAGCAGCCAGGAGTTCATACCGTCTCCCAAAAACGGTTACAAACTCCATAAATCAGGTACTTGCAGTATCCTTTCAAACTATGAAAGCCTATAAGAAACAGCTCAATATCTTTGATAAGGCCATTTAGGAATAAATAAAGTTAATTCCCAATACCTTGACCTCTATCAAAGGATTTTGCACCGTTTACTCTGCTGGAATTATAGCAGAAATCAGCGATATTCATCGTTTCAAGGATCATGCAGCCTTGGCTAAATTTGTGGGTGTTGTCTGGACTAAACATCAATCAAGCAATTATACGGCTTCACACACACGTTTAATTAAGTTCAGCAACAGGTATTTGCGCTACTATAATATACAAGCCACTAACTCGGGCAAATACCTCCTGTTTTAAAAATATTTTTCGAGTTTGGTATTGACATTTTACCAAATAATATCATCTCTTGTTTTTGTTTTTTCATTAATAAACTTTTCATAATCTTCAATACCAGATTTTTTAAGCTGTTTACGGTAATCTTCCAATACCTTTAGAGCTTCCTCATCTGTTTCAGCAAAATAAGCCTTTTCAATTACATCTCTCTGGGTCTGATAATTAGCTACACTTTCTATTTTTTCAATCTCTGGATATTCATTTTTAAAATAGCTTATTCTGTACCCACTTACCAGTTTGATGGGCGACTTCTTCTTCGCAAGCTCGTATATTTCATCTGCATTCTTGGAACCTCCGGGTTCACTCTCCCCAAATTCACTCATCCTGCAATCTCTTGATACTATCCAGGTATAAATCGACTGGATACCTTCATTTCTTAGAATCTGTGGATTTTCATTCCATTTATCCAACCATTCATCTTTCATCCTAGGTTTCTTATCCACCATCTCGTAGTGCACTCCTTCAAGACCATAGTATACTAGTTTCTGACCTTCTATGCTTCCAATATAATCAATTAATCTTATTGCTGCTTCAGGATGCTCGCAATTTTTTGTAATGGTAAGTACAGGACATCCTGCACGTCCATCCAGCTGTTTCTGACCAACCTGGAGAGCTTCACCGTTGGCATCAAGAACAGGTCCAATTGGTATATATTGCATTTCGGGATGTTCTTTGTAAAGCATAGACAAGTTATCCTTTGCATGTATATAATGAGATCCAAAGACTGCTACTTTACCCAAAACCATTTTTTCTTTCGCTATTGCATCATTTTGACAGAAAGCTTCAGGGTCAAACAATCCTTCAGATATTAATTTTCTCATAAACAGTATTTGCTCCTCCAAAAGTGGTGAAAATGCATTATACCTTAGTTTTCCGTCAACTTTGGTAAATTCCGTAAGATTGTTTTCATTAAACGAATTCATCATAGGAATATCAGTCCATCCGTTAGCCCAAGTACCTGCAGGTATTACAGGATTCCCGTTGATATCCGTAAAACCACCATTTTTGATTTCTTTAAGCAGGTTATAAACATCTTCTGATGTTTTAATATCATCAGCATTAATTCCCAGTGCATCTATAATATCTTTCCTTGCATAAGCATTATATGCCCAATTTGTGACATCCTCCTTGGCCCTTGGAGTCTGCCATGGAATAAAATAGTGTTTTCCTTCGAATGCACGGTCTTCCAGGTCGTTTTCCCTAAAATCCTTTGCTATTCCTTGTGTTAAAGCAGCCTTTACATTGGTATATTTTTCAATGTATTCGTCAAATGAAAGCAGCAGCCCTTCTCGTGCAGCTTTTTTAAGAATTTTTGTATGAGAATCGAAACCACCCCAGAAAGGTGCATTGATTATATCCGGCATGTCACCTGATGCAAATATAATGTTTAGTTTTTCAACTTCAGAAGTTGTTGCATACTCAATATCAAGAGTAACCCCTGTTTCCTCTTTAAGCTTGTTTGCAACAGGATTGTCTGTCGGGTCTTCCGGTCCTGTTGTACTGGAGCCGTTCCAGCAATTAAAGTAAGTTAACGTTACCTGTTCAAGTTCCTCTTTTTTTGAACTCTTGCTTTCACCTTTTTGTTCCTTGGTTTGTTCACTCTGAACAGCATCTTCCTTCACTTCAGAATCATCTGAATCATTTGAACAACTGGCAAGTAAAGAAATTGCCAGAACCAGTGTCACACATAGTACCAATACTTTTTTAATTGTTTTTTTCATAATAAAATTTCCTCCTGTTAAATTTATTATTTTAATGGGTATATACCCCATTAAGAGCCTAACCTTTTATTGAGCCTATCATAGCTCCCTTTACTAAATACTTCTGTAAAAACGGATATACACATACTATAGGTACTGTAATAATTACCAAAAAAGTCATTCTGAGTGCTTCCGGAGTAGTAGCAGCTCGGGCTTTTTCTATGGCAGCATTTATTTGTTGTCCCTGAATACCGGAGCTTTCGAATGTAGCTTCGTTTAGTATCTGCTGCAATATTGACGCTGCAGGCTTTAGTTCTTCATTAGAAACAAAAAATGATCCTGTATACCAGTCATTCCAGTGTGCCACTCCATAAAACAAGGTAATAGTTGCCAATATAGGACCTGCCAGTGGAAGATAAATCCTGAAATATATGCCCAGATCACTACACCCATCAATAATAGCTGCCTCATATAAACTGTCTGGAAATGTATCAAAATATGTTCTCATGATAATAATATTAAAAAAGTTAAATATGTGTGGAATTACATATATCCATATACTGGTGGTTAAATGAAGTTGTCTGAGCAATATATATAGTGGAATTAATCCTCCACTAAAAATAGTAGTAAAAAAGAAATAGAAGACAATAGCGCTCCTGCCTGGTAGATCTCTTTTAGTCAATGCATATGCTGCCAATGAAGTTAGGATAATTGATATGGATGTACCAACCACTGTTCGAAACACACTTATCATAAACGAGTTTATTATAAGAGGATTCTCAAAAGCCTTTCTATAATTATCCAGCGTAAATTCCCTTGGCCAGAGATATATTCCACCTTTCATTGCATCAAATCCATCGTTGAAGGATAGTATAACAAAATATATAAATGGATATAATGTAAGAAAACCTAAAATAATTAGTAAAATATAATTAATCACTGCAAAACTTTTTTCTACTGGTGTTTCCTTATAAATCATAATTTCTATCCTATCCTTCCCCTACCATAAAGCAACCCCGGTGGCCTTCTTGGTTCCTTTGTTTACAACTATAATTAGAATCAAAGAAAATACTGACTGAAACAACGTTACAGCGCTGGCATAGCTGAACCTTCCCCTTCTTATTCCTTCCTTTAATGCATATGTATCAAGTATTTCAGCAATATCCAGTACAGCCGGATTCTGTAGAAGATATATCTGTTCAAACCCAATACGCATCAGGTTTCCAGTGGTAAGTATAAAAAGGATTCCCATTACCGGCAACAATGCAGGCAATGTTATATGAATCAATGCATTCCATTTGTTTCCGCCATCAATGTGTAATGCTTCATATAGCTCAGGATTAATAGTTGTTAATACTGCTAAATAAATTATTGAATTCCACCCTATATTTTTCCATATTTCTTGAAATATTACAATTGTATAAAACCATGATTTTTCTCCCATGAAATACACAGCTTCTCCTCCAAACAACATAATTTTCAGGTCATTTACAGGACCACCATGTGGAGTCAAAAATTTCATAAAAAGGGTGACCACTACAACCCACGATACAAAATAAGGTAGATATGAAACTGTCTGAATTGCACGTTTAAATTTCCTGTATCTGATTTCATTAAGCATAAGTGCAAGTATAACAGGAGCTGGAAACGTAAAAATCAATTTCAAAATGCTTATGGAAAAAGTATTGCCAAGCAGTTTCCAAAAATCATAATGTGTTAAAAACTGCGTAAGATATCTTAGCCCAATCCACTCGCTTCCTATTATCCCTCTATCAAAACGAAACTGCTTGAATGCCAAAGTTAACCCATACATGGGTATATATCTGAAAATAAAATACCACACCATTGCAGGCAAAAGAAACAGGTATAAATATCTATAATGCCACATCTTTTTCAAAAGTTCTTTTTTTATCATTTCATACCCTCCGAAAAATCCATCTTCAACCTTAACTATATTGTACATCACATTATATATAATAATGAATGGACATATTACAGAACAACCATGGATATATCTTAGGAAAATACAGTTATTCTATGTACTGTTTTCTATATTCTATTGCTGTTACACCCTTTTCTTTTTTAAATATCCTGTAAAAATATTGCGTATCACTGTATCCAACACTTTCAGATATCATGGCAACATTCGCTTCTGTTTCTTTCAAAAGCCTTAATGCATTCTTTAAACGTATATTTTTTATGTATTTTGTAATACCCCTGCCTCGCTTCTTTGACACTTGTGATATATGAACTTATACCAGAGGGGTCAATTCGTACATTTCATATAAGATGAATTTTATTCTCACTTTTTAATAATATGCTTTCTTCTCATATTCATCAAGCATAATATTATAACTTTCCAAGGGCATTCCTGCAAAAATACAATTTGAAGTTGAAAATATATATCTTCCACCTGGCTTTCCATTGGTCATACAGTAATCTACAGACTTCCTTATAAGGGGTTCATCTACTTCCTGTAAAAGTGATGTCTGCACATTACCAATTAATATCAGTCTGTCTCCATATTGTTTTTTGACTTCTGCTATATCCATATTACCCTGTGGATCTATCGACTGATATCCATCCAAACCTGTAGAAACAATCTGATCCAGTATCAATCTTAAATCTCCGTCCGAATGCAGGATGACTTTTGCTCCATATTCATGCATCTTATCCACTATTTCCGCCAGGTATGGGGTAACAAATTCTGAGAACATGCCGGGACTTATAAAAGGTCCGTCATTGTATCCGTAATCACTGTTTATACATATAAAATCCACTCCCTGGTCTACCTGCCTTTTTGCTAGTTCAATTGATTGCTTCATCTTCACTTTAGCCTCTTCATGAGCCTTTTCAGGCTCTTCGTAAAATTTTACATAGAAATCAACCATTTCACTGCCAGTAGGCATCCAGAAAGTACCCATACCGTTAAAGTCATAGATCATGACCTTGTTTCCAAACCGCTTTCTTCCTTCCGGAATAATTTTACCTTCAAAGTGTCCAAAATAATCGGCGTGCAACTGTACAGCAGACCAGCTGTAGCTCTCTATTATCTTTTCCCATATTTCAAAATATTCTTCAAAAAGATAATCACGTTCCTTTGGTGAAGCCTTGTCAAGCTGTTCCTTTGTGGGCCATGTCATGCCGAAAGCTTCCTTCTCAAGTTGAAATACAAGTTCAAAATGTGGTACCTTGTCCGGGATTTCCCCATCAAATACCTTCTGTAATCTTTCTTTTTGTATCATCAAATCACCTTCTGTACTTTTATATTTTACTTCAATACTTTACTTATAATTTTATGTATTTTAATTAGTTTCCGGAGTGTAAATACTTTTGGTGGATACTCCAGATTTCCTTTCTGATTATATCTTTAGCTCCTGTTATACTTGCACTTATATTTACATCTTTTTCAAAAGTTCTTTTTTTATCATTTCATACCCTCCGAAAAATCCATCTTCAACCTTAACTATATTGTACAT
>CAZANH010000101.1:0-2815 GCA_964486515.1 uncultured Eubacteriales bacterium | reverse complement strand
ATCCTTGGGCATAATGACAATATCCGGCCTTCCCTCTCCAAACTCCCTGTTGCTGACTACATAATAATCATCAGATATATTTACCATGACGCCAAGTATCAATCCATGATAGAAGTTTTCATATTTTTCCTTTTCATTTCCCTCCTGGGAACGACTGGTTTTCCCTGATACTGCATCATGATAACTGCTTGATAAAAGCATTATATCCTGCATGTATATTTCAAAATTTTCCATATTTCCGGTCAGAAGACTCTCTATCAAGTTTTCCCCAATGTCACCGGTCCTTTGTTCCATTGTAAACCAGTTTTTCAGAATGTTTTTATATATATGCCTTAATTCCAGGTTTGGTATACTCAGTTCATATTTATCTCCTTTTCCTTCAACTCTCCTGGCCTTCAGGTAACCTGCGTGGAGAAGATAGCTGAGTGCCTTGTTCACATCATTGAAGACTTCTTCATACACGATATTCTGTTCAATTTCAGCCTCAACTGAATTACCGCTGTAGAATTCTTCTATATATTCCTTTCCTTTCAACTGGTCAAGCCTTATACACCTTTTTATCAATGCCGTATCTCCTGTGTTGACCCAGAATGCCTTTGGTATATGGTCATCACTGTCAACAAAGGATATAATGCTCCAGGGATTGAATATAACGGTATTTCCTCCAAAACTATACCCGTTGTACCACTGCTGCACTGTTCCCTTATAATCTTCCAGATTAAAGTAATCCATCATGTCTGATACTTCCTGTTCTGTAAAACCAAACATATCTGAACAATACCCATCTGTGAGGGTAGCTATTTTAGGATTGTTAAATGCGCTGAATATGCTTTCCTGGGAAATTTTCATAATACCGGTTACTACTGCTTTTTCCATATTGTCGTTGCCCTTCATGCCATCCACCATTAATGCCCTTATGACATTGAGCATTTCATCATAGTATCCATTAAGCTTTGCATAATGAAGGGGAGTATCATATTCATCAATAAGTACTATTACCTTTTGTCCAAAATATTTTTTTAAATATTCACTTAAATCATATATCGCATCTGTATAATCAGACTGACTTGCCTTAAGTGTCATTATTTTCATATATTTATCTTTTTCATAATCCAGCATTATGTCTGATTCAAGTATATATCTGTGTTTCTTATATTCTCTGGATATCTCCTTTTTAAAGTCTTCATAAGCCAGTTCAAATTTAGTGGATTTTATCTTTTTAAATGAAAAATCTATTACAGGATATTTCCCAAAGTGGATATTGATAAATTCAGTATTTTCAAGTATCTTTAAATCCTTAAACAGATATTTATAATCCTTATCCTCATTATCATACCTCCTGCATTCGGGAATTTCCATAAAACATTTAAACATGCTGAAGTTAAGAGTCTTACCAAACCTTCTTGGACGGGTAAAAAGTATTACCTCACTTGTATCCTGAACAAGCTTTTTAATGAATAAGCTCTTGTCAACAAAATAACAGTTTCTGTCAATCAGCTTCTTAAAGCTATCTATTCCTATTGGTATATGCTTTAAATTACTTTTTATTATAACTCTTCCCTTCCATTCCATATATATTATACCATCAGGAAAATATTTGTACAGTATTTTACCAGTAAATAACCCTGTTTTCATCTGCTGATTGTCTAGCCTTGAGGCACGCCTCTGTTATGTAGAAGGAATCTTCCGCACTTATCAGGCTGCTCCCCTGGCCGTTTACCTGCCTTATAAAATCAATAAATATTTGTCCTCCTTCTGTCTGTTCAAACTCCTGGACCCCCTGTTTTTGATTATTTGTAAGGAATACCTTGTTATCACGTACCTCAATGACCCCTTCTGTACCCACAACCCTTATGCGGTCATCCCCATGCCCGGGAGCTTCAAAAGGCCGGTAATAATCAATACTTACGGAAGCCATAACCTCATCCTCCATATTAAAATGGCAAAGCGCGGATGATTCAAGTTCATTCTGATTATTATTGAAAAGCCTCGAATGGGATGCAAAAACCGAATTAAACCTTTTCCCGCTGAACCAGTAAAGCCAATCGATTGCATGGCTTCCCACCCATGGTATTGTTCCCCCATAGGTACTGCGCTTTCTGAAATTATTTCCTCTCTGGCCAAGCTTATAGGATTTTTGCGCATTTATAAGCCTTATTTTGCCTGTTTTCCCTTCCCTGACAGTTTTCCATGCAGTAAAAAACCATGGTGCATATCGAAGCCCAAACATTGCAGCAAAAAATACATCAGATTTCTCATATTCCTTGCGAAGCATTTCAAGTTCATAAAATTCCGTCGCAACCGGTTTTTCCGAGAAAACATGTATACCTCTTTTAATAGCTTCAATACTGGCTTTGGCATGGTCACTGAAATAACAACATACAACCGCAATATCAGGTCTTAATTCATCAAGCATTTTGCGGTAGTCTTCATAAAGTACCACACCGGTCTGGATTTTTTTCAGTTTGCCATACAATACTTCCGTATTCTCGCCTTCAGACCCCGGGGCAATACCAGTCAGCCTTATATCGGCTTCCTTATTTTCAAGTGCCTCCAATACATAGCCATAATGCCCTGTTGCACCTATTAAACAAATATTTATCATATTATGTATACCTTCCATTGACCACTTCAAGTTCCTTGCCTTTAAATCCAAGACCTATTTTCATGATATCCTTCACTCCTGTGTTTTTTACTCCCTCTTCATATCTCATATCTTCAATTTGTTTCATTGCTTCTATTGCAGCTTCTTCTGCCGTCTTTTTTGAGTTTGTGTACTCGTTTTTTAATTCAAGAATATATGCTTTCTTACTTT
>CAZANH010000100.1:0-2160 GCA_964486515.1 uncultured Eubacteriales bacterium | reverse complement strand
TATGACAGTGAAAATATATTTGTGGAACCTATAGATAAAGGGATTTTTAGGCTTCATAAACCAAAAAGAATAAAAAAAACAATTCTCGAAGAACTTAATATAAATCCGCAGAATACGGAACGAGTGATAGAAATTCTGAATGCTGCAGCTAATATGAAAACCTATGATGAAAAATGGTTTAATCTTCATGAACTGATGAGAGATTTCCTGTTTGATACTGACGAAAGCAAACTTCTTTGCGTACCGCATCTTCATGAACTGGATATGTATAATTACCAGATAAAAACAGTTAAAGAGGTTCTGAATCGATTCAGGGGAAGGGTGCTTCTCTGTGATGAAGTTGGCCTGGGAAAGACAATAGAGGCTGGAATAGCCATGTCAGAGTATATAATGAGGGGCATGATTAAAAAAATTTTGATACTTGTCCCACCATCATTGGTAGAACAATGGTTTACAGAAATGAAAAGAAAGTTCAATCAGGATTTTATAAGATATGATGACCAGAAATTCAAACAAATGGGAGATGAAGCATGGAGCCACTATAACAAAGTTATTGCCTCTATTTCTACAGCAAAAAGGAAAGAGAATAGCAAGGTTATTTCAAGGATTCAATATGATCTTGTAATTGTGGATGAAGCTCATCATGTAAAAAATCGAAAAACACTTGCCTGGAGTTTTGTTAACAGTTTAAAGAAAAAGTATATATTTCTTTTGACAGCCACTCCGGTTCAAAATAAATTGGAGGAATTGTATAATCTTATAACTCTATTGAAACCCGGGCAATTAAAAACCTATAGTTATTTTAAAAAGAATTTTGTACTGGACAGACAGGGGATTGAAGCAAAAAATGTGAACCATTTGAGAGAACTTCTGTCTGATGTAATGATCAGAAATAAACGCAGTGATGTAGATGTTAAATTTACAAAAAGGAATGCAAGTACTTTAAAAATTAGTCTTCCTGACGAAGAAAAAATTTTATATGATGAAATAAGCAGTTTTATCAGGAAAAGATATGTTGAGGAAAATTCAAAAATATCAAGATTCAGCCTCAGAACCCTTCAAGAGGAGATGGGTAGCAGTTTTATGACTGTTATACCTGCATTGAACAGGCTTTCATCGGATGAAAGGATTGAAATGCAGTTCAGGGATAAACTGAAGGAGTTTAGTATGAGTGCTGAAGAAGCTGTAAGACATGAGAACAGCCAAAATCCCAAGGCAATTCATCTATTGAGCATTTTAAGAGATTTTGGTGATAAAATGATTGTATTCACAAAGTATAAGGCAACGCAGGATTTCATTGTACATTTTTTAAAACATCAGGGAATAATGGTTTCCAGGTTCAATGGCGGAATGCGCAGAAAAGAAAAGGAACAACAGATAATGATGTTCAGAGAAAATGCACAGGTACTTGTTAGTACTGAAGTGGGAGGAGAAGGGCGTAATCTTCAATTCTGCAACGGAATGGTAAATTATGACCTTCCATGGAATCCAATGGCTATAGAGCAGAGGATTGGCAGAATTCACCGCGTAGGACAGGAAAGAGATGTCTATGTATATAATCTGGCTGCTTCAGGAACAGTAGAGTACTATATATTGGAACTCCTCGATAAAAAGATAAATATGTTTGAACTTGTGGTTGGGGAACTGGATATGATTCTTGGAGATATTGAAGACGAGGAACAGTTTCCTGAGATGATAATGGGTGCATGGGTAAATTCCAACGATTTATCAGACATGGAAAAGCAGATTGACATTATAGGGGAAAGACTACTTGAAAGCAAGAGGCAGTATGTTAAAATGAAGGATCTTGATGAAAAACTGTTTGGTGATTCTTTTAAAGCAAGAAAACAGGAGGTATGACAATTGGAACTGCAAAGATTTGTAACTACATCGTTTGAGGCTATGGGAGGAATTGTTGAACCTCTGGAATATGCACTTTGCCAGGTACTTATTCCGGAAAAGTATGTCAAAATGTTTCAAGGCAGGAATGAAATGAAGCTTTCGTTTGATTTTGAAGTAGCACAGGAAAATCCGGATTCAGAGTTTGTAACATTCGGGAGCTATATATTAAATCAAATTTTTGATATTATTTCCACTGAAACCGTAAGTACAGTACGTTATGCTGTTATTGACAAGATGAGTGTTTCAAATGCTTGTGAT
>CAZANH010000099.1:0-5243 GCA_964486515.1 uncultured Eubacteriales bacterium | reverse complement strand
GATCGGCTCCGGCAGGTATGATACACCATCTCCTGTTGGCTACTGGAAAATTATAAGCAAAAGCCAATGGGGGGGAGGTTTTGGTGAACGCTGGCTAGGCTTGAACGTCCCCTGGGGAAAGCCGGAATTGGAATATGCCTTAAAACATTGCAATTTTCAAAAACTGCTCAACTTATAAGCTTTGCTCCATATTCAATTGCATGAATAAGGCTCTCTTCATTTGCTATACCTTTACCTGTTATGTCGAATGCGGTACCATGGTCTACTGAGCTTCTTACTATAGGAAGTCCCAGAGTTATATTCACTCCACTTACCGAACTCCATTTTTGATTTTTTCCATCCCAGTTAAATCCAATCATTTTAAATGGAATATGTCCCTGGTCATGATACATTGCAACAACAATGTCATATATACCGCCTTTGGCTTTTGAAAAAAGAGTATCAGGAGACACTGGCCCTTCAGCATTTATTCCTGAAGCATTTGCCTGCACAATAGCAGGCATTATTTCCTTTTCTTCTTTCCAACCAAACATACCGTTCTCACTTGCATGTGGGTTAAGCCCGGCTACACCTATCTTAGGATTATTGATACCTAAACGATTACATGCATTATCCGCCATTCTTATTACCTTTAAAATCCTGTCCTTTTTCACAAGATCACAGGCTTTTCTAAGAGGAACATGAGTTGAAACATGAACTACCCTGAGGTTTCCATCAGCCAACATCATAGTATAGTCATCAGTGTTAGTGAAATGCGCATATATTTCAGTATGTCCTGAATAGTGGTATCCCGCAAGATTTATTGCTTCCTTGTTTATAGGCCCGGTTATGGTAGCATCTATTTCTTTTTTCAGTGCCATATCAATAACTTTTTTAATTGCTTCAAAAGCCGCTTTGCCCGCCATTTCGGAAATCCTGCCGTGAATCAGTTTACCTACATCAACATTTTTAAGATCTATAACATCCATAATACCATATTCAAATCCTGCATCTTCTATCTTTGATATGGCATTAACTTTAAGACATGCACCTGCAATTTTAACTCCTTGCTCCATTGCTTGTGCATCCCCTACAATAATAGGCCTGCATATATCATATATTTCTTTCTTTACCATAGCTTTTGCCGCAATCTCAGGACCAATTCCTGCAGGATCACCCATTGTTATCCCAAGTATGGGTTTTTTATCTTTCACAGTATGTCTCCTCCTTTAAATATTTTATAGATCTTAGTATTGTATCCACGGTTCCAAACCCCCCAGCTTTCGTTATAACAGGCATCCCATCAAGTATTCCTCCTATTGCAAAACCGCAAGGAATAAAAGGTACAACCTCTCCATATATTTTAAAACCTTTTACATGCAATCTGCTACATATATTAAAAACAGTATCTCCCCCAACTATTATAATCCCACCCAGGTTTATTTCTTTATTAAGATAATTAAATATCTCTGTCAGAATGTGTTGAATTCTTTTGCTTACATCCCATATAAAGGTCGGATTTTTTTTATATTTTTCATAAATTTGTGCTTTCCCCTCACCCGCGCCATCAATAACTACGTCTTTCCCGCAGATTAAAGCATTAATTGCATTTTCCTTTATCTTTTCCACCTCGTTTGACCACTCATTCTGCCACTCGAACTCCTTTTCTTTGCACGTAGTCATATCAAACTTTATATTGTAAATCTTTGAAGTATCAATTCTTAAAACTTCTACACCAGAGCTTTTAGCTTTTTCTATCTGAAGTTTGGTTGCTTTCGCCGGACTTCCTGATATTACAAGTACAGGCCTTTTGCTTTTCCTATATATTTTAAGTTTTTTGTCTTGCATATAAATTTTATTTGTTCCTTTAATCTTATTTATAGAACTTTGTTCTTGCCATGTATGTCTCCTATCTTCTTTTTTCATTATATAAATATAAGCAAAAAGTCCTGCGGAACCACACCCTATAGTTCTTGTTTCACAGTTTTCCAAGGCAATTGCAATATTTTCAAGATCCTTATCTGATTCTGCATCAACAACTGCTATTTTGAAGCCATTCTTATATAAACTGTCAAACTTCACTGCTAAATTTCTGGCTCCCTGCCTTACTTCACTCAAATTAACAACTGCTGTTTTAATATCTGTCTGATATGCAATGATCTCAGGAATATATGAACTTTTTATTGGCGCAAAGGGATCACTTGCAATATCAGTTTCTTCAATCATTAGCGAATTCAAAAAATGAATACCGTTTCTTGTAGTTCTTCGGCTGTACGGCAATGCTGGAGATAAAACAATCAAATCAATCTTAAAGCACCTAAGCATTGCATCCAACTCAGCCCCTATATTGCCTCTTAATGTTGAATCTACCTTTTTATATATAAGACGATAGCCAGAATTACAAATGCTGTTTATATATTCACAAACTTTTATATATGCATCTTTCGGGGCTATATTTCTGCTTTCCGTATTCACAATTATTACATTACTCTGCGATGCTAGAAATTCTATATCGTTACATTTTATAGCTACACTAACTCTAAATCCTCTTTTTACAAGTTGCAAACCCGCATCCATACAACCGGTCATGTCATCTCCTATCACCACTGATATTACCATATTACCGTCCTCCAAGAATTTATATGTTTTATTACCTTTTATCCGTAACAAAATCTATGGCTGCAAAGGTAAATTTAGGGTTAATTTTTATCACAAATTTTCTAGAGTTAAAGTATTTATAGAGTAACAGCTTGAGAAAATAATATCAATATTAAAATCTTTAATTTTTTATCTTTTTTTAAAAGTTAAAGTTTATAAAAAATACAAAATATATAAAATATATTATATTGATTTGCTGCTCTTAATGCAATTATAATAAAAATATAATCAAATAGTAGCACATAATTATTGGGGTGAAAAAGAATGATTTATAGAAGATTAGGACGAACAGGATTGAGCATTTCACCTGTATGCCTAGGTACTATGGGGTATGGTCCCCCTACGCAGCAGTATCAAGTTGATGATATAATTAAAACAGCCTATAACTTAGGTATTAATTTTATTGATACCGCTAATTGCTATGATGGACCTAATAGAAATGAATACGTGCAGGGATACTCTGAAAAAATGATAGGGAATGCTTTAAAGAAAAACGGATTAAGAGATGAATTTGTTTTACTTACTAAAGCAGGTGTTCCTATGAAACCGGGAGAACAAAATAAAGGTCTTTCTTCAAGCCATTTAATACGGGAGCTTTATCAGAGTCTCAAAAGGTTACAAACAGATTATGTGGATATATTTATGATTCACTGGCCGGATCCCTTTGAAAACAAGGAGGAAGTTTTAAGGGCAATTGATTATATGGTAAGTTCCGGATATGTTAGATATTTTGGGATTTCAAATCATCAGGCATGGGAAGTTTGCGAATACCTTTGGGAAAGTGATAAAAGAAATTTTCCCAGAGTGGGAGTATCCGAAATTCCTTTCAGCATATTAAATAGAAGATATGAAAATGATTTGCCATTCTATAAAAAGAATGAAATTGCAGTAATAACATATCAACCTCTTGAAGGAGGACTATTAAGTGGTAAATATAAAAGAGACAAGGGGATGGCTGAGAAAGGAAAAAATTTAATAGCTGGATGGACGTATGACATTTCCAAAGCACAATATGATAAACTTGAAGGTTTGGAAAAATTGGCAATAGAAATTGGTGTTTCTCTTGCAGAGTATTCATTTGCATGGAATCTTTCACTAAATGGGGTCGTTTCAGTAATTGCAGGGGCCAGATCCGTAGAAGAGTTGAAATCTGCAGTGAAAGCAAGTGAAATAGCAATACCTGATCATCATTTTAACAAAATTGATAATATTGCTCCAGGTGTAGAGAAACCACGGCTATATTATACCCAACCATAAAAAGGAATTTTACTTGGTTTTGAACTTCGACATATCCTGGAATAATTTACGTAAACAAATAGAACAAAACATTAAAGCCCTTAAAGATAATTTTTCTTTAAATTTTTATGCCGGTGCAGGAATAATTGTTAATAATCCAATAAATCTTTTTGAATCAGCAGAGAAGGCGAAAAGTACCTACAGGTACTCTTTTCTTAAACCATCTAATACAGTATTCTTTCACAGTGATTTTAGTGACATGGATGATTTATTGCCTCATATGAATTTTTCCTCCTTTTCCAATTCTCTCAACAGCCGAAATTTTAAAAAACTGGAAGAGTTTTTTGATGATTTATCCGATAAATTAATTAAATATTCATATAGCTTCAGTAGCGTTGATAATATTGTTTTTCATTTAACCGGTATGATTAATGAGAAACTTCTACAGAATAATCTTAATAATCTTGACAATGATACTTTATCATTTAAAAACATATACGTGGAATTCTATAAAAGGCAGAACATTTTTGAAGCCATTACCTGGCTCAAATATTTTCTTATAAATATTATGTCACTTGATTCAGGAGATGACGAAAAAAACAGCATAGCAATACAGATAAAGGACTATATTGACAAAAATTATGCTAATGCTGATATCTCTCTTGAAATGTTTTCCGGAATGTTCTTTCTTAGTACCTCATATATATCAATTTTGTTCAAGCAAACTTTTAAAATTGGAATATCGGAGTATGTCTCAAATATACGGCTTCAAAAAGCAAAAGAGCTACTGGAACAAAAATTTATCAAGATTGAAAAGATAGCAAAACTGGTTGGCATGCACAATCATTCATACTTTGCAACCAAATTTAAAAAACACTATTGTATGTCCCCCCAGCAATACAGAATAGCTTTCAAGTCAAAAAGTACTAATAAAGACTAGCCCAACATTCGAGTAACACGCCCTTCAGCCTTGGTATTGCTAGGTTTTATATTTTTATCTGGTCACTACTTTTTAACAATTGCAAAACATATGGTGTTAGAAACACAATTCCTTTGCATATACATATATGTGGAGGTGATATTTTACATTTGAGCAGGATAAGTTTTTTTTCAATAATATTTCTTGTTATAATTGTTTTTATTTTAATATTTGCAGCAATTCCCGGATATGTAAGCGATATATTGGATGGATTAGGGTAACGCAAGCAGTACGTCCAAGGAGACAAAATACTGTATTTTTATAGAAATAGAGGATAATACACTTTATCTTCTTCAGGATGGAAAATGTGTCAGAAAATATCGGATCGGCTCCGGCAGGTATGATACACCATCTCCTGTTGGCTACTGGAAAATTATAAGCAAAAGCCAAT
>CAZANH010000098.1:0-17147 GCA_964486515.1 uncultured Eubacteriales bacterium | reverse complement strand
TTTGCAGGAAGTTCTGTTCAGCATGATTGTGGAAGCAAGGAAAAAAACGGGCATCCCACTTAGCAAATTTATTTTGGATACAACGCTCCTTGAACTTGACGGTAAGTTCAAGGATGCGCCCAAAGTTGTGCCTGGGCGGGGGACCAGCTCTTTTTCACAGTTGATAGTGAGCCTTGTAATAGCATCAGGATCAAGGATGCCGGTTGGATTTGGCGTATTACCAGGGAATACGAGTGATTCCACAACCTTGCCAAGTATTTATGGCATGGTCAACAGGATAGCGGACGAAGGGCCAGTGGAGTTTTTAATGGACAGGATTTTCCCGACGCCGGGCAACATCCTGTTCTTAAGAAATTGCCAGATAGTAAAATACGCTCTGTTACCAATTATTAGATATCCGGGCTTATGATTAAAATTTGTAAAACTTTCGTTGACTTTTGTCCACGATATTTTACAAATAAAATTCTTTATGCTATACTTGTGATGCCAACAAAATTTTATTAAGTGGCATTTCTTCTGATTCCTACTGTAGCTTTACGCTATTTTGAGCTACGGATTTTGAAAAAAAACAAAGGTGTGGTAATATGAATATTGTGTAGATTGCCAGTTTAATATTAAAAATATTATCAAAGGGTGTTCGTTGTGAAGTGTCCAAAATGCAAATTGGTATATAATTGATTTTATCGATTGAAGATGTTGCATATATTTAGGGAACAAGAATTGGGGATATGGGGTGGATGGATTTGGGAAATTGGGGGAAAAATATACTAAAAACCTTTGACTATGGTGGCATTCTGAGTATAAAATCAATTACATCAGAAAACCTTCCCTTTTTCCTTTCGTGGATATTTGTGTTATTATGGCTGGACACTTTTGCCGTACAGTATGGTGCATTTAAGTTACAGACAGAAATTTACGGTATTACTGTGGGGGATATGTATGCATATGTTTATGCAACTGTTGCGGCTGTCATTATATTCTTTCTTGAAGGGGCCAATTATTTACGATACACGGTATATGGTGCTTTTGCAGCTGTTGCAGGCTTAATTGCCTTCATATTGTTCCCGGGCACAGGCATAACTTTTATTTTGCTTGTAATATCTGCTTTAGGTGTGGGACTTTTTGCAGCTTCAAGCTGCTATATATTTTTCATGGTATTGAACAATACTGAAAAGTTTTATTCAATGGTTGTAGTATTCAGCATTGCCCGCCTGATGCTTCTGATAAAACCATATACGAATATTGGCACACTTGATTTAGTAGTTAACAAGGGAATACCTGTTGCTCTTCTTTTTGGCTTGCTTATATGCACTGTATTTTTCAAAACTGATACAACCATATCCTTTAAGCAATCAAAAAAATCAAAAATCCCTATTGGGGCATACTCGGTTTTATTTATTGTGCTGGTGGTTTTTATAATTAATGAAGGTGTCGTACCTGCTGTGTTAAAAACGGCCAAGGGTATTGCTGTTCAAGATATAGACAGGCTATACACTGCCGGTGCCATAGCTGGAGTGATTATCCTCATTATCTTTCAGCCTGTACTAAAGCGCAGTATATGGTATATGTGGAATTTTTCCTTTTCCATACTTACCCTTGGGTTCATTATTAATATTTTTACTTATTTGAATGTAGAAATTTTTAGAATTTCTGCTGTTCTTTACGGGTGTGCTTATGCAACAGCATATATAAACATCTACTATATGACCGGTATAATGGCTAAAAAATATCAAAGCTTGAAATTTTTAAGGATAGGTGTATTGACTGCAGCTGTGTCCGGTATCCTGAGTTATATTGTTTCTTCTGCCGTTGTAGCCGCAGATTCTGATGTAGCATCCGCTGTATCTGCATTAATATCAATTACAGTGATACTGGTTATTTTCATATTGTCACCTTTGTTTGTAAGAGAGCTGTATATGGCCGAATGGATGGACGATATGTACAGAATTGATGTAGAGTATGGAGACAGACTAACCGCAAAACTAAAGGAATTTGGATTATCACCCCGTGAAATGGAAGTATGCATGCTGCTTTTGGAAGGTAATACCATGCGGCAAACCGCTGCAGCCCTTTCACTTGCTTATCCTACTGTTAATACATACTGTGTGAGCCTTTACAGAAAACTGAATATAAACAGCCGTACGGAGCTTATAGTGAAATTTGGAGAGTATATGAAATCGTAAGGGTTAAATTCATATGGTAAGGAACTTGTTTTTCAACAAATTCACCAATAAAAACACACCTCATTAGAACTAATGAGGTGTGTTTTTATGAATTCATGCGAACTAATGAATAGCAATTTCCCCCAATTCAAATATTATTTAATCAAGAAAGGTATGGGGAGTGTGAGGATGAAGAAATTACGGAAGAAGTAAGCAGTTACATTTCGGATGACTTTATGGAGCTTATCAGTACTTTTGACCTGGCAAGTAATTTTTCTGAATTGGAATACACATACAGTGTTATTGATGATAATGACAAGAAAGACAATGCTGGGTTAACGAAAAGCAGGTATTAGCAGTTATTGAGGATGGGGACGAAGTAACGGATGAGTTAAAACTCATGCAAATCAATAACACTCTCAACGTTCTAATGACCCCCTTCATGTTTGCAATTGTTTTTGAGGAAGTTCTCATTTAAAAGTTTCAGTCACTAACTTGATTGAATCTTCCAGCATGGATACTGTAGCAATTTTTCTAATAAAGAAAATAATATTGAGATTGGAGTGGAGAGAAAGTGTATAAAAGTAAATCAAAATGCAGATTTTCATTTTTATTACGTATTCTTTTTTTGCTTCTTGTAGTAGCTTTTAGTGTTTTTCCCATACCGGTTAATGCGGAGGGAACTTTTATCGATACACAAGGGCATTGGGCGGAAGAAGAGATTATCAGGATGTTCCAAAAGTCTGTTGTTAAGGGTTATGTGGACGGTAGTTTTAGACCTGACATGTGCGTAAGCAGAGCAGAATTCATTACAATGGTTAACAGGGCAATGGGTTTTCAAAAAAAAGCAGCAATTAGCTTTTCCGATGTTAATACGGAAAACTGGTATCATGATGAGATAGCAAGGGCGGTTAAGGAAGGCTACATTAAGGGTTACACTGATGGTACCATGAATCCCAACGGGAAGATAAGCCGCCAGGAAGCGGCAGTAATAATCTTCAGGCTGCTAAATATGGAAGAGGAAAATGAAAAACGACCTGTAGATAAATTTAGCGATTCTGAAACGGTATCTTCCTGGAGTAAAGAAGAAGTTAACAAGGTAGTGTCCGAGGGCTATATGATCGGCTACCCAAACAAGACTTTCAATCCTTTAGGAGAGGTCAGCCGCGCTGAAACAGTGGCAATACTCAGCAGGGCTGTGGGCCAGCTCTATAATGAACCAGGCAGCTACGGGCCTTCCGAAGGTATAGGAACAATTGAGGACAATGTAACGGTGACTGTTTCCGGTGTAACACTGCGAAATATGGTAATAAAGGGTGATTTATTTCTTACTGCAGGAATAGGTGATGGTGAAGCTCATATTAAAGGTGTAACAGTTGAGGGCAGGACGCTTGTTACAGGGGGCGGCCCGGAAAGCATTGTCTTTGAAGACAGCACCCTTGGAGTTACAATTGTCCGGCAGGATGACGGGACTGTAAGGGTGGTTTTTACAGGTAATACAAGTGTATCCAGCCTTGTAATTAAATCAGGAGGGATAATTGAAATAACCACCGAAGATGGAGAGGTAATCTCTGTAGAGGTAGGAACAGATGATGACATTGAACTTATCGGAAATTTCAACACTGTAACCGTGGAGGCCGAAGATGCAAATGTCAACCTTGTGGATGGCAATATAGATAAATTAATCATTGGAGATGGGGCAGAAGGTTCAAACATAAATATCTCAGACGGGGCATCGGTAAATACCTTGGAGTGTAACGCTTGCGCATCAGTTACCGGTGAGGGAGACATAGACTCTGCTATAATAAATATTGATGGGATAAGCATGCAGCAACGGCCTGCAAATCTTCTGCTGCAAGAAGGTCTTGGAGTAGAGATCGCAGGAGTAATGGTATATGAATCATATGAATATGAAGAAGATGAACCATCCCAGTCAACCGGGCAGTCATCGGGTTCATCTGTTCGAACCGTGTCATTGAGTGTTTCTCAAGCAGTATACAACTATTCCGAAACAGACATAGGCACAACTGATATTTTTGAACTTACAACAAATGCGACAAAAGTGACGGCTTCTTCAGATGATGAGGACGTTGCGGAAGTCATAGTGGATGGGACCAGCATTAAAGTGACACCAAAGGGTGTGGGAACGGCTGAAATTACAGTTACTGGCAGCAGGTCCGGCTACAGGGGCCGTACTCTTACCATTACTGTTACTGTTACGGCATATTCCCCTGAAGTCAAATCCATCGAAATAAGCGGCCCGGTGGAGGTTACTATTCCGGAATCAGGGCAGCCTGATAAAACAGAGGAATACACCGCCGCTGTGTATGACCAGTTCGATGAAGTGATGGAAGGTGTGGATTTAGCCTGGGGCATTGACGGCAGCCTGGAAGGGGTATGCATAGATGATGGAACTCTTACGTTAACGGAAGAGGCTTCAGAGGGAGTCATAATTATTACTGCTCTTCCTGTAGCAGGCGGAGAGGTCACAGGGGAATTTGAAGTAACCCTTTCCATTGAAGAAGTGGAAGAGTTCGCCGGTGGAGACGGTACGGAGGCTGCCCCGTGGGAAATAGAAACGCCGCAGCAGCTTGACAACATACGTAACTATCTGGGAGAGGAAAATGATGATAAACATTTTGTTTTAATTGAAAATATTGATTTAACAGAGTTTGGTGAAGGCCATGATAGCGGTAAAGGCTGGGAGCCCCTGGGTAGCAGTGATATTCCGTTTACCGGGAATTTCAACGGCGGCGGGAAGACCATCGAAAACCTGTATATAAACCGTACCGAAGAAGACTTTATAGGGCTTTTCGGTGCTACCAAGGGTGCTGCGATAGAAAATCTGGGCCTGGTTGATGTGAATATAACCGGTGTTTCCCATGTTGGCGGCCTTGTGGGAAGAAAGGGCAGTAATGATGGTGAAAATAACGGCTCGGTTATCGGGTGTTATGTTACAGGAGACACTGTGACCGGCCAGGATTATGTGGGTGGTTTGATAGGCCAAAGCTACGATAATATTACTGATTGCCGCTCGACTGCTCAAGTGACTGGTGAGAATCTATATATTGGCGGCCTGGTGGGTTATAACAATAGCGGGACGATAAAGAACTGTTATGCCGAGGGGGATGTGAATGGATATCAGTCTGTTGGCGGCCTGGCAGGAGAAGGCAGAGGAAGTATTCTCTGTTCCTATGCCAGGGGTACAGTTTCAGGAACCCTTTATGTCGGTGGTTTGGCAGGCACTTGGGGCAGTGAGGATAGCGAGGATAAAATAGAAGATTCTTATGCTGCGGGCAATGCTTCCGGGACTACTTATGTAGCGGGGCTTGTGGCAACAAATCATGGGAATACGAACAATTGCTATTCGGTGGGATCGGTTACAGGCACAGCTGGCCTGGCTGGTTTGTTAGCCCAAAACTATGGTGAGGTCACCAACTCTTTCTGGGACACTGAATTATCAGGACAAACAACAAGTGCCGGTGGTGGAATTGGTAGAACCACGTCTGAAATGCTGCAAGAGGACATTTTTACAGGTGCCGGCTGGGATTTCGGAGCTCCCGGTGTTTGGAGCATAGAAGAAGGAGAGAGCTATCCGTATTTGCAGTGGCAGGGAGAAGAAAACATTCCCTATCCTCCGGAAGCAGAACAGGCAGCACTCCGGGAAATCTACGTCCTTGATCAAGTTAGAGCCGGATGGGATATCCACATCGCAGGAGATTATGCCTATACCACGCACATTACGAGTGGTTTGGGAGTTATCGATATTTCCGACCCTGGGGCACCAAAACAAGTGGATGCATATGGGCCCAAAAGCTTTTACGGCCTGTATGTGCAGGATAACCGGGCTTATGTTGCCGCAGATAATGAGGGCATTTACGTCTTTAGTGTTTATCCGGAAGATCCGGATCTTATTGATTCGATTAACCTCGATGGTTGGAATGCGGAGGATATCGATGTCAGCGGTAACTACGCCTATGTGGCAAACACAAGGGGCGGGCTGGAGGTCATCGATACCGTGAGCCAGAATAGAGTGACCAGCGTGTTATCGAGCGGTGATTACTATGTCAATGCTGTCACTGTCCAGGATGATGTATACGCCTGCGTAGCAACATGGGAACATGAGCCAGGTATTGAACAACTATGGACAATCGATATAAGTGATCCCGGAGATCCTAAAACTGTAGCTGCGGTCGAACTGCCCAGCCGTTCATATAAGCTGGCCTCCGCCGGGGGTTATGTTTATGCCGGCACCATGGATAACGGGGTGCTGGTAATAGACATCAGCAATCCCCTGGAGCCTGATTTAGTTGGCTCTTTTGATACACTGACCAATGATGTACGTGGCATCTATGTAGAAGGCAGTTACGCTTTTGTCACCGATGTGGAACGCTTTTTTGACGGTGCCTTCCACCAGGGGGGCCTTTACATGCTGGACATATCCGACCCTGGCAACCCGGAGGAGATTTGCCGTATAGAGTGTAGTGACCCGAAGGGAGTTTGGGTTGAGGGTGACTATGTTTACGTTGTAGACAGCGGGAAATTACGGGTAGTGGAGATTTCTATAAATCCTTAACCAGGACATCCGGTATTATCCCGGATTGATGGACCATCTCTTCAAAGCCCTTTCCTCAAAACAGAGGGAGGGGCTTTGCTTAACTACTATTCCAGGTACCCCTTGACTTTATATTTAGTGGAAAGAGGGTGTCACAGATCTGTAAGAAAACCTAAAAAAAGAAATACAGTCTTCATGGCTAAGGAAGGAAATCCACATGACAGTCCAATTGCCAGGCTCGAGAAGCTTACTTGTCGCTGTGGTTTTGCCATAATCCATTGGAGCCTCCACCACGGTCAGCGAGCCTTCCTGATTGGTATCCCCCCGGTTCAAAGAAACTGAAATACTTATTCGTATATCCTTATATTCTTGCTTCTTCTATAAAATCCGATATTCTACTCTCCAATGTCCTGATTTCCCCGGTAACAGCTTCTTCCCTGACCTCAAGTGTACGTACCACCGATGACACCCGGTTTTTTGTGTCCACGGCCTTTGAAAGGGCGTCATTAATCCTGAACTGTACTGTCCAGTCAACAAACAGACCATCAAAGAAATAGTCTGCAAACTTTAAAAAGGAACTTATATCAATGTTTAGATAATCTGTCGATTTCAATATGCTAGCAATCCGTTTTTTAATACCGAAAGCAGCAACAGTATCAAGGCACTTGAAAATTTATCTGAAGCTGACAAAATACTTGGAACAGAAAATTTGGGTATGATTATTGCAATAGCCTATAATGGCTCGAAGGAAAATGTTGAAACAATATTATCTGAAAACGAAATTTTTCTACCTGTTCTTATGGACTCTGATGGTAGGATTACAGAGCTTTATGGAGTTGAAAGCGTTCCTGTCACCTTTATTATCAACGGTGACGGCACACTGCATAATGCAATACCGGGTGTGGCAGATAAGAATCTCATTGTATCGCTAGCAGAAGAGCTGTCATAAAGATACTATTTTACTGACATTGTCCGTGCCCTCTAATAACATATGCACTGCAAGTATTATTTCAATATAAGCAATTTAATATTATTATAATTATACATATTAAAAATAACAGTTTCAAGGGAGGCTCCCTCTACCTTACTGTTTGTTCTTTTGCATATCCTAGGTATCGTTATCTGCCCTTTTGTAGTAATTCTTGCAACTTCTATATCTATTGGCTGAATAATTGATACAATTTAATTATTCATTTAGGTGTTTTTCAGGTGGGTGCATTTTGATTTTAGGTGGTGCATAATTACCAATTACAGGGATATTGCTAGCTTTGTTAATTTTTAAAATAAATATCAAACTCTTTAGGTAAAAGTTGCTTACTTATAATCATGCCTTCTTTTTTATAGTTTGAAGGAGCAGAAATTATTGATCCATTTTCACATTCCCCAGTCTTACTATTAGACTTGTTATCATTATCTTCTACTAGTAATATAGTAAATTTCTCCCAATATTTATCGCTGTATAATGTTCCAACGGTATAATTATATACAGCATTATCTACATAATAAGCATAGATAATTGGTAATGAATTATGGGTAAACGGCACCTCTAAATATCTATGTTCTTTAGGTACAGAAATATCAATGTAGCATGTGGAACTTGTATCAGAGACCTCCTGTCTGATACAGGTTTACATCTAAGTTCATCTCCCGTATAAATTAGAGAGGTTCCCATCGGTTTTTCCTAAGTATGGTAAGGAGGTACAACAGATTCTCTTTCCAGGAGTGTGACATCCAATATTGATTTATCTGGTATTATAGATTTGCCAACAGGTTCAACAGCCTTTTTTACAGCACGGTACCCCATATCATAAACAGGCATTGAAATAGTAGTGAGAGGACATTTCAACATTCCGGAATACCTGAAATCACCATATCCCATCAATGAAACCTGTTGAGGTATGTTTAAACCCATCTCATGCAGAACATCATAGGCAAGAATGACAGGAAGATCAGAATAACCACATATTACAGTATAATTAATATTGATTTCAGGAAGTATCTGGACTATATCCTCATCCCTGTCCAAATATATGATATTTTTATCCGGATATTCAATCCCATGGTCAAGTAAAGCTTTGAGAAAACCTTTTTTACGTGTTGAAGTTGTATATAAGTCGGCCTTCCTTGTAACGTAGAGGATATTTGTATGCCCCTTTTTCAAAAGGTATTCAGCGGATATGTATCCGCCCTTGTAATCATCCGTGATAACATACGGGACATCAAATTGTTTTGAAGGATTATCAATAAGAATAAATGGAAAATTAATGCTTGACATGTATTCAAGGAGTTTGTAATCCTCGTTGCTGTCATAAGCCGTGAGTACTGCAGCCTTATATTCACCGGGAAGTATTGATTTAACCTCGGATAACCTCTCGGCCGGAGAAGAGTTGTTGAATATTTTATAACCAAAATCTGAATCATTTGCAGAGTCTACACAACCCATTACCATATTGTAAAAAAAGCCATCATCCGGAACATATGGAATTAGAAAAAGCAGGGTACCGTTTTGATGTTTTACATCGGGATCTGATACGATAAGCCCTTTCCCGGGAATACGCCTTATAAGGCCATCATTCATAAGTTCATCAACGGCTTTCCTCACGGTCGGCCTGCTTACATTAAAATGCAGGCTGTATTGTACTTCTGATTTTAAAAAATCTCCTGGTGTTTTGTTTTTTGCCTCATTTTCAATATATTCTTTAATCTGCTGATAAATAAGTTTTATTTCCGGCATTTTTACCTCCAGCTGTAATTAAATTTTACATGTAAACATAATAACACAAATGAACTTTTAATTCAATAATGCTTGACAGAAGTGTTTTTTGTTATTATAATGATATTACAGGTAAATAAATATTACATGTAAACTATGAATGTGTTGGGGGAATAAGAAATGAATAAAATGAGTCCTAAAGAAAGGTTTATTGCAGCTTTTGAAAATAAGGTTCCGGATAGGCTTCCGGTTACCACACATCATGTAATGCCATATTTTTTGCAAAAATACATGAATGGAATAACTTACGAAGAGTTTTTTGAATATTTCGGATTGGATCCAATAGAATGGGTAGTTCCACATAAACCGGATGAAAAGTTGGGAGACTATTACAATTCTGCCCATAGTAATGTAGATTTTTTACAGTCCAGGGAGATTATGAATGATAACTGGCGCTTTGAAAGAGAAGAGTTAAGCGATCCTAGCTATAAAACAATGAGGTATAGAATAATTACTCCAGGAGGGATGCTTACAACTGTTTTGCAGTCGAATGAATATACTACATGGGTTTCGGAACACCTTATAAAGGAGAAAAAAGATATTGACCTGATTGCAAAATACATGACATATCCGAAATGCGATGTGGAATCGGTAAATGAAACAGCTGAACAGTACGGAGACAAAGCATTGATTCGAGGTTGGATAGAGTGTTTTGACTTTTTCGGACAGCCTGGCTGCTGGCAGGATGCCGCTTGTATCGTAGGGATTGAGAGATTGATTTTGGAAACCTTTGATGACCCATTATGGGTTAAAGAGCTTCTTGAAATACTGATGAAGAGAAAAAGACACTTCGTGCGTTCCCTTAAAGGTGCAAAATACGATATATTGGAGCTCGGAGGAGGAGACGGGTCATCAACAGTGATATCCCCGAAGATATTTGATGAATTTGTAGCGCCTTATGACAGCGAGCTAATTGAAGAGGCACATAAGGCAGGGCAGAGGATTGCATACCACACCTGTGGAGGGATGATGCCCATACTTGAGAATATAGCAGATATGAACCCTGATGCCATGGAAACACTCACACCGCCGGGGATGGGTGCCGATGTTGACCTTAAGGAGGCAAAAAGTCGTATAGGAGACAGGGTATGTATGATAGGGGGGTTTGACCAGTTCCATTTTTTCAAGGACTGTACTCCTGAACAGACACGCGCGGAGGTACGGAGATGCTTCGAGGCTGCAGGTGGTAACGGGGGATATGTACTGAGCCCATCGGACCATTTCTTCGATGCCGATATAGAACTGATAAAAGCATTTGCTGATGAAGCCCGCAAATGTACATATTGAGTGAATTAATATAAATCTTTTTCAATTTATATACAGAGCCAGAAATGGCTCTTCTTGTCATGTGTTATTCAACGGTTATTATGCTGATAGCCTGAATACCTTTCCCCTGTCCGAAGGATGTAAGGCCCTCCCCACTGGTAGCGGTTATACCCACTGAGTTTTCCGGTATATCAAGGAGCCTGGCTATATTATTTCTTAAAACAGGGATATAAGGGGTTATTTTAGGTTCCAGGCATTCTATTGAAACAGATACATGTACTATTTTCATCCCGTCAAGATATCTGAGAGCTTCGGAAAGATAGGCGCTGCTGTCGGTTATCCCTTGGTTCAGGCACATTTCGTCACTTATTTTTCCCAATATATTTACACATGTAACACCGGATATGGCATTTGTTATGGAATGTAGTACAACATCGGCATCACTGTTTCCTTTCAATGGTGTATGGTTTTCAAGTACTATTCCACCAAGAACAAGTTTTTTACTGCTGTTTTCAAAGTCAAATTCATGGCTGTCCTGGCCAATCCCAATCTTCATTTTCGTACCTTCCTCCATAATTACATTATGTTGCTGTATGGTTAGTTCACATTTTATTACTAAAAGTTGCATTTTTTTATATTACATTATATATTATATATAAACCTGAGGCAATGCTCAATTAGAAAAAATCTTGCAATTGGTAATCTAACTCGTTGCATTAATTGAAAATTGCCTCAATATACAATGAATTAATTTAGGAATAACGGAATAATAACACCTGATTTTAAAGGGAAAATAACCGTTTCAAAAATGGGAAGTTATTATTTGGCATTCCTTAGCTGCGGGAGGTAATTATGAGGTTTACACAGTTATTTGTACATACTTTAAGGGAGATACCGTCGGAAGCTGAAATAGAAAGCCATAAGCTTATGTTAAGAGCAGGGCTTATGAGAAAGCTTGCTTCAGGGATATATTCAATGCTACCGCTTGGTTATAGAAGCTTCAGGAAAATTGAAAGTATAATAAGAGAGGAAATGGACAGGGCGGGTGCACAGGAATTAATAATGTCTGCACTTCTTCCTTCTACGATGTATCAAGCATCGGGAAGATGGGAGGTATTCGGTCCTGAAATGTTTAGATTGAAAGACAGGAATGAAAGAGATTTCTGTCTTGGCCCGACACATGAAGAGGTTTTTACCGATATTGTCAAAAATTCAATCAGATCATACAGAAATTTGCCTGTGACATTGTATCAGATACAAACCAAATACAGGGATGAAATAAGGCCGAGATTTGGTGTAATGAGATCGAAGGAGTTTGTTATGAAGGATGCTTACAGCTTTGACAGGGATGAAAAAGGGCTTGACGTATCCTATAGGAATATGTATGATGCGTACTGCAGAATATTCAATCGCTGTGGTTTGAAATATATGGTAGTCGATGCTGATTCAGGAGCAATGGGTGGCTCGGGTTCACAGGAATTTATGGTCAATTCGGAAACAGGAGAAGCTGTTATAGCTTATTGTAAAAATTGTGGATATTCAGTTAATGAGGAAAAAGCAGAATGTGTTCCCGATAGTTCCTTTGCTGCTGAGGAAGAATCACCTGGTGAAAAACCTGAAAAGGTATCAACTCCGAATGTCAGGACAATTGATGAACTGACGGAGTTCTTTGGGTATTCATCTAAAATGTTTGCAAAAACACTTATATATAAGGCTGATAAAAAAATTGTGGCTGTGATGATAAGAGGAGACAGGGGACTTAATGAAACAAAGCTTAAGAATTTTTTGAATTCTTCGGAACTTGTAATGGCTGACGATGAAGATATCAGGAAAGTTACAGGCGCTGAAACGGGTTTTGCCGGGCCGATAGGATTAAAAGCGGAATTGATTGCGGATAACGAGATTGAATTCATGAAAAATTTTGTAACAGGGGCTAATGAGACGGGATATCATTTCAGAAATGTGAATATGGGAAGGGATTTCAAACCGGATTATGTTAAGGACATAAGGAACATTGCGGAGGGAGATAAGTGTCCCGGATGTGGCCATCAAATCAGTTTTACCAGAGGTATCGAGGTTGGGCATATATTCAAGCTTGGTTCAAAATATACGGAATCAATGGATTGTTATTTTATTGATGAAAATGGAAAAGATGCTCCAATGATAATGGGGTCTTACGGAATAGGAATAAACCGTACAATGGCGGCCATAATAGAACAGAATCATGATGAAAACGGTATCATATGGCCGATGTCTGTTGCTCCGTATCAGGTTGTCATTATCCCTGTAAATCCTACCATAAAAGAACAAATGATTGTTGCAGAACAAATATATGACAAGCTTAATTCTCTTGGGATTGAGACCGTACTTGATGACAGGGATGAAAGGCCGGGAGTCAGGTTCAAGGATGCGGACCTTATTGGTTTTCCCATAAGAATAACTTCAGGTAAAAAAGCAGGCCAGGGAATTGTAGAGTACAAACTCAGAGGTTCGGACAGATTTATTGAACTTGAAATCGATCAGGTTGTTGATAAAGTATTGGATGCAGTGAAAGTATAGGCAAATAACCGCTTTAAAAATGAGAAGTTATTATTTTGTCATTCCATAATAAAAAAATGTAATTTAAATGTAAATAATTCGCAAAAATATGTTAATACTAATATCATGTAAAAAATTTTATTAAATACATGGTATTGGAGGTATTATATGAAAAAGAGAATAGTTATTCTTGTCGTATTGGCTATATTAGTTGCAACCGTGACAGGAACTGTTGCTCCTGCTGAAAATTATGTACAGGCAGCAACCACTTTTCAAAAAGTGGATTTTATAAGTGGTATAGTTACTGCAACCAGATTAAACGTAAGACAGGGGCCTTCGACAAGTTATCCCATTATTGCGGTTCTTGAAAAAGGACAGTGGGTTAATGTACTTGCCAAAATAGGAGAATGGTATGCTATTTTGGAACCGGACAAAGGTTTTGTGGGAGTGGTTAGCAGTAAATATTTGAAACGTCCGGATGAAATCGATAAGAAAGAGACACCGACAGTTGAACCTACGCCAACACCTTCCCCGGTGCCTGAACAACCGTCTGAAAGTCCTGGTGATGTATCTGAAGAGGAACAACAAATGTTAAACCTTGTAAATAAAGCAAGGGCTGATGCTGGAGTATCGCCGCTTTCATTTGACAACAAACTTATGGAACTTGCAAGATTGAAAGCGGAAGATATGGTTAAAAACAACTATTTTTCGCATCAATCACCGGTATATGGTTCACCTTTTGATATGATGAGGCGGTATGGAGTAACTTTCAGGACGGCAGGAGAAAATATAGCCGGCAATAGTACAGTAGAAGGTGCATTTAAGGCATGGATGGGTTCGCCCGGCCATCGTCAGAATATTTTAAACAGCAAGTTTAATTATACCGGAATTGGAATTGTTAAAAGCAACACATACGGATACATTTTTGTTCAGATGTTTATTGGAAGGTAATATAACACTGAAAAATGTATGGAGCAAAATCCGTAATAAGGAGGTAGAAAGTCAGAAGCAGCAATCACCATGGGATATTCCCGGTTTTACAGGGGGTATCCCATGTGTCATGTTTGAAATATTTTGATAAATAAATAAATTTGTGGTAATATTTAATCATATAATAAATGGAGGTATCCTCGTTTGCATATTGTCGGATTTATTGGCCCCAGTGGAACAGGTAAAAGCCACAGGGCTTTGTGGGTAGCCTGGGAACATGAAATCGAATTTATTATTGATGACGGGCTTTTGGTAAAAGGGAATAAGGTCATTGCCGGTTTTTCGGCTAAAAAGGAAAGGACAAAAATTGGTTCAATAAAAAGGGCTTTATTTACCGATAGGCAGCATGCAAAAGCAGTGAGGAAAAAAATAAATGAATATAAGCCAAAAGGAATATTGATTCTGGGCACCTCGGAAAAAATGGTAGAAAGAATTGTTAAAAATCTTGGTTTTAAAGAAATATCTGAAAAGATACATATAAATGAAGTAGCTGAAGAGTTTGAAATAGAGCAGGCGCTAACAAGCAGGAAAGAACAGGGAAAGCATGTTATACCGGTTCCAGCATTTGAGATAAAAAAGGAATTTTCCGGATACTTCCTCGACCCGCTTCAGATTTTAAGAAGAAAGGGAAAAGGGAATTATCAGCTTGTTGGTGAAAAATCGGTGGTAAGGCCTACCTTCAGTTATTTAGGGAAATATACCATATCAGACTATGCAATATTTCAAATTGTTGAATATTTATTGTATCAAATAGAAGGAATCAATAAAATATCAAGGTTCAGGGTTGAGAATACACAAGGAGGAATATACATGGAGATTGACCTTATTCTTGTGTATGGGTATGCTATAAATCCGCTGGTACGGAAAGTATACGATAAGATTTCAACGGAAATTGAAAAGCATACTGCATTGACAGTAAAGACAATAAACATAACAATAAAAAGCCTTGTTGCAGGCTGAAACTCCTACAAATAAAGGATTTTTAAAAATAAGGATTACACGGGGGGACAAATGGGAGAAAAACTTCATTCGGGACACAGGCAAAGAGTCAGGAACAGGTATATTGAAAGCGGCATGGATAGTTTTGAAGACCATCAGGTACTTGAAATGCTATTGTTTTACAGTATACCGATGAAGGATACAAATGAAGTCGCGCACAGGATGATAAATGAATTTGGTTCACTTTCAGGTGTTTTTGAAGCAAATCCTGAGGAAATTCAAAAGAGATGCAATGTTACTCAAAATACTGCAATACTTGTTTCTATGATACCGTCGCTTGCAAGAAGATATTTTAAAATAAAATGGGGAGACAAACCTGTACTTAACAGCTCTTCAAAAGCAGGTGAGTTTGCTGTATCTCTCTTTGCAGGAAGAAAATATGAGGCATTTTTTGTAATATGTCTTGATTCACAGAACAGAATAAACCATGCTTCCCTTGTACATGAGGGAACTATAAATGAGGCACCGGTATATCCGAGGATTATTGCAGAGACTGCTCTAAGGCATCAGGCAAACAGTGTAATACTTGCACATAACCATCCGGGTGGAACGCTTCAGCCATCCATTGCCGATATGGAGGTTACAAAAAAAATAAAAATTGCACTTGAAGCCATGGCTATACCTGTTGTTGATCATATTATTGTTGCAGGTGAATCATATGTGAGTTTTGCAGAGAGAGGACTGATTGGTTCTACCCAGCAGTAGTGGCAGGTATTAAAAAAGACGGGGGTAAGAGGGGGCTGTGAATAGTACCAGTTCAACGAATAGTCAGCTTTTAAGGTCAAAGGAACCGGAAAGCTTTCGGATAGTTCTAAGCAAGGCATCTTTGGAATTTCCCCAGGGTTCGTCATGGTTTCTGTAATCAAATTTTTTTGAAAACCAGTCCAGTTCTTTTGACAGCCTATCCATATTTTCAAACTGCATATCCATAAGGCAGGATAAAAAATATGCTTTGCGGTTCGAGCGCAAATATTTTTGTATTCCATATAGAAGGTATATGAAGTGCTTAAGGCAAAAACCCTTTTTAGACATAAAAGTTTCCCTGAAATCATTTTCTTCAAAGAACAGGTATAATATTACATCTACATACCTGTCCATTGTAAATTCAAGTTTATCACAAAGAGCACATGTGTTTTGAGTATTTTCCATATATTTTATTAATTTATCAATAAAAACCTCTGCCGATTTTTTTTTTGATGTAATTGCACGATTTGCCTTCTCAAGTATGGAAGCGTGAGCATCCTTTTCCATGAAAGGTTTCTGGGAATAATAGAGTTTATTTATTTTCCTGTTTTGGTCTTCAAGATGAGTAGCTGTTATAAGACTTAAACCAAGGCGATTTTCCTGCATATTGTAAAGCTGCTCAAAATGCCTTTGACAAAATCCCTTGGTATTGGTATCAATTCTATTTTTAGGGTCCATGAGAGATGCTCCCAGAAAATATTCCAGATATTTCGTTTCAGCCTCTTTTTCCAGGATGCACATAGGGCATTCACAGTCCTTATTAAAAGCTTCTGTAACCGGTATTGTATAAATTGTGTCTTTCATTAATTTTCCCTTCCGTTTATTTGATTTTAATGCTATGATTAAGATTATTATAGCAGATATGCAGTGATTGTAAAATAATATTTGTAAAATACATTGAGCCATCAGACAGTATATGTTACTATTCACAGCCTCCTTAGCTCGAAGAATATTTTCCTGAAATGAACGCTACAAGTTCAAGTGGCTGTAAGTTTAGCTTTACATGTCAAATCAAACTCGTTGAATGCTTAAAAATATAACGGGAATGCATTCAACTCAAACAATGATTTGACCTTAACATTGCTTCACAAACAGCCTCTAAGAACCTTTCGCTATGTAT
>CAZANH010000097.1:0-8475 GCA_964486515.1 uncultured Eubacteriales bacterium | reverse complement strand
TGATTTGATCTTATATTTGCTTCACAAACAGCCTCTAAGAACCTTACGCTATGTATTTCACGAAAATATTTCTTCAATTAGATAAAAAGGGCTGTGAATGTTAACTTTGAAAACACTGATTGTTAACTTGTAATATTTCTGATATAATTTCATTGCATACAATACATTGTAATTCTAAAATATTAGAAGCGGGGTTACTGATACTTATGCGGAAATCCAGAATTAACTATCTGGAAATGGTTTATTACAATGACAAAAAAAATATTTGGCAGCCAATTATAATATCTATTGGTTGTCTAAAAACATTATTATAACAGGAGTAACAATGAAAATCCTTCTTGTTTCTGATAAAGAAGAAAAATATATATGGGACTATTTTGACAGGGAAAGGTTTGAGGATATTGATCTCGTTGTATCATGCGGTGATTTAAAAGCAGAATATTTGTCTTTTCTTGTTACAATGATTCCAAAGCCATTATATTACGTACCGGGTAATCATAACAGAACATATCTTACAAACCCTCCTGAGGGTTGTGAATCAATAGATGGTAAACTTATAACATATAATGGCATACGTATACTGGGCCTTGGCGGAAGCCAAAGATACAATATGGGACCATATCAATATACGGAAAAAGAAATGCAAGTCCGAATTCGAAAATTACGGCATGTTATACGTAAAAACAGGGGCTTTGACATACTTGTCTCACATGCTCCTGCCTTTGGCCTTGGTGACGGTAAGGATCTTTGCCATAGAGGCTTTAAAAGCTTTATATACCTACTTGACAAATATTCTCCAAAATACTTTTTCTACGGTCACAAGCATCTTATCAGCAATCTTGAACCACGTATAAGGCAGTATAAAAAAACTACCGTTATAAACGCATATGGATATTATATTCTTGAATTATAAACCGTTTTAATGTACAAAACATATTTTCAAGTAACAAAGGCGGCAAATATTGTATTTAACAATTTTCGACATTATTCGGGGCGTAACCGGTACCCTTACTTCCCAATCGTACCCGATAATAACTCTTCTTCAGAAAACTTCGGAATTGTTTCCGGAAGCTTTCCTTCAATACCATTTACAAACCAATCCATTGAAAGGATCATATCATGATTTGCTGTCTGTTCGGGTTTAATTCTTAAATTATTCATAGTATCATATATCGGCCCTGTAAATGGATGATATGCATTATCGGATATCATCCGTTTCATAAATTCAACAAGTTTTTGTGTTTCTACCGGAATAAATCTCCTTGAATAAAATATGTCCACTATACCTGAGTCAAGTCCCCACCAGAAGTTAACCGTCCTTGAACCACCTCCGAATATATCTGTTATTCCACTCCATGTATCATTCAAAATACTTTTAATTATCTTCTCATAAAATATACCCCAGTTCCACACGGGTGATGCAAGATATTTATCCGGCCTGCTTTTCCCGGTATCCACATTGCATATCATTGAATATATTCCAAACTGCCTGCAAAATTCCCTGTTTCCCAGTGTATTATGATGTGATATGATATCTGCCCCCAGATTTATAAGCTTTATATTTTCATTCATTGATTTTTCATCCGAATCCCAATGCGATGTCCATCCTACTTTTACAACAACTCTAGGGTTTACAAGCCTTGCTCCAAGCGCAAAAGCATTTATACCACTCACTACTTCCTGTATAGGAAAGGTACCGACATAACCCAGTATATTGCTTTTTGTTACAGCACCTGCTATCATTCCAGCGAGAAATCTTGCTTCATATATTCTTCCAAAATATGTTTTTACGTGTTTGAAAGAGTGGGTCTGGGAACAATTGAAAAATTTTGTTGCAGGATATTCTATTGCAGCTTTCAGTGTAGCATTTATAAATATAGGGCTTGTAGCAAAAACAATGTCATTGCCGTCCTGTGCCAGCTGTCTGATATATTTGAAAGCAGTTAAATCTTCCGGTACATTCTCAATAAATGATGTAGTTACATACTCGTCCAACATCTTTTCAACATGCATTCTCCCAAGGTTATGTGAAAATGCCCAGTTGGACTGTTGAATTGTACCCGGTAAAGCAAAAGCTACCTTAAGTTTTGTTCTTTGCTTAACAATTGTCCTGATTGAAGATATGATACCTTTTTCACGTTCCTTCTCAGGTTTTGTCACTATCTCCACAACCGATTTTTCACCTATGCTTTTAAGTTCAAATATAAAACCTTTCAGCCGTGATTTGAGTTTCCTTGAAGATAGACCATCAGGTATACCATAAACTTTCACATATTCAAGAAATGCATCACCAGTAGTAATGGGAAGGGCTTCACCTCCCTGGCTCATGTATGATGTTCTAAAAGGCATATAAACTGAGTTGGTAAAATATTTGAATCTGTCTGAAATAGTAACACTTTTTGGTTCAAAGCCCTCAATAATATTCCATAATTCTTTAAAACTGTTTTCCTTCGAAAACCATATACAGTTAATACCTGTTTTTTTGTAAAAATCCATAAATTCATAGTATTTTCTGATGTCTTCATTCTTTTCGTCCCACAACGGCACCAGACGTATTACGTAACCCGGTATGGAATAAGCATCAAAGAATTTCAGTACACTTACTCTTTTATTCCCCTCAACTACATAGAAGAAATTAAAATACTCATATACTTTTATGGGTTCTCTTATCCCTTCATTTAAATGAATATTGCAAAGCGAAATCCATTTTTGTGCAAATTCACTCCTGTCGTTCAAAAGCGGCATAAAGTTTTCAGCAAAAGAAAGGCTTCTTGCATATGTATAAGTACCTTTAATTTTCTTCAGAGGTATTTCCAGCAATCCAAGATCAGTTTCAGAAATTATCTCAACATTTTTTAAAAGCCCTTCAAGAAAAGGGAGATAACCTAAATGCCCACTTGAAATATTTTTTGTATACTGCTTTAATGCCTGACGCCTTGCGGACGCATAAAGGCTGGTTGTATTTTCATCCATTGAAAACCCTCCATTTATTTTTTTTCACAACAGGCTTTATAATCATTTTAATTTTACTGATTCCAATTATATCATGCCAAATACAAAATTTACAGCTTTATGTTATGGAAAATACTGTGATATAAAGTGTCAATATGATAAGGCTGTACATACTCCTATATACTCCATTTAATTGATAAATCCTTGCATGATTTGTATTTGACCGGTTAAATAAGTGTATAATAAAATATAAGGTATATGCATTAAATAAGTATAAAGGAGAATTTTTAAATGACACGCAACAAAAGAGAAATACCTTTTTGGAAAAATGTAACAGACGGACAATGGAATAACTGGAAATGGCAGATGTCAAACAGAATTACATCCCTTTCCGAACTTGAACAGGTAATAAACCTTACTGAAGAAGAAAAGAGCGGCATCAGGCAATCACTTGAAGAATTACGGATGGCTATAACTCCTCATTATTCAACACTTATGGACCCTGACGACTCTGAATGCCCAATACGAAAACAGGCAGTACCAACTATTTATGAAACTTACCGTTCCGAACATGATATGGATGACCCTCTTTCCGAGGAAAAAGACTCACCTGTTCCAGGGCTTACTCACAGATATCCCGACAGAGTCCTTTTTTTAATAACCGACCAGTGTTCAATGTACTGCAGGCATTGTACAAGAAGGCGTTTTGCAGGTCAAAATGACAAATCGCTACCACGGGAAAATATTGATCTTGCAATTGACTATATAAGAAATACAAAAGCTGTAAGGGATGTATTACTTTCAGGTGGTGATGCCCTATGTGTTTCCGATAGTATGCTTGAATATATTTTAAAGGAATTACGTAAAATAAAGCATGTCGATATAATACGGATTGGAACAAGAACCCCTGTTGTCATGCCGCAGCGTATCACTCCTGAGCTTTGTTCAATGATAAGGAAATACCATCCCGTATGGCTTAATACCCATTTCAATCACCCAAAAGAGATAACGGAAGAATCAAAAAAGGCATGCGGAATGCTGGCCGATGCCGGTATACCTCTTGGAAATCAAACAGTACTCTTAAGGAATGTAAATGATTGCCCCTATATTATGAAAGAACTGTTTCTTGAACTTTTAAAAATACGTGTACGCCCTTATTATATGTATCAGTGCGATATGTCCGAAGGCATTGAACACTTCAGAACTCCTGTTTCAACAGGAATCGGAATCATAGAACTTTTAAGAGGTCATACTTCAGGGCTTGCAGTTCCCACTTATGTTATTGATGCACCAGGCGGCGGCGGGAAAATACCTGTAAGTCCACAGTACCTTATTTCTCAGAATAATGATAAGGTCGTTTTGAGAAACTTTGAAGGTGTAATTTGCTCATATGTACAACCGGATGATATGACTATTTCCAATAAACACTGTGAGGATTTTGATAAGGTTAAAAAAAGTGAGGAAGAATACAGAGGTATAGAAAAAATATTTCAGGATGAAAGGGCAACACTTATTCCTAAGAGTAATGTAAGGATAAAAAGGAGAAATGATTTTAATGGCAATTCATAATATATACGGTACAACCGTTCGTACGGATAACATAAACAACCGGCTGAAAATAGTTGATTATGAAGCCATTTCTAAGAATGCTTTAAAGGAAATAATAATGTTTGCACAAAAAAACGATTTTGGTAAAATCATATCAACCTGTCTTCAAAAAGATTCCATTCTTTTTGAAGACAGCGGTTTCATAAATGAAGGTATAATAAAAAGTTTTTATAAAGGCGAAAATGCTTTTTGGTACTCCTGCTTTTTAAAAGCTGAGAGGGTTTTATCAAAACATAAAAAACGTGAAGATTCCATAATAGCAATGGCGTCAGATAAAAAAGGGACATACAGGCATCGAAAGACAACCCTTGAAATAAGGGACACAACACAAGAGGATATCCCAATGATGACAGATATTTTTAAATCGGTTTTTGAAACATATCCCACACCCGTACATGATGAAGATTATCTTGAAAGGGTAATGGATAACAGGATCCATTTTAAAGCTGCCTTTGACAACGGAAAGCTTGTAAGCATAGCTTCAGCTGATATGGATAGAAAAAATTTAAATGCAGAGATAACCGATTGTGCCACTTACCCGCAATACAGGGGGCGTGGCCTGTTGTCCAGGCTCATCAAAGCCATAGAGGATGATCTGAAAAATATGGGGTTTTATTCCGTTTACAGCCTTTCACGTGCAATAAATCCCGGTATAAACATTTCCTTGAGCAAGCTTGGTTATGACTATATGGGAAGGCTTATAAACAACTGCAATATATGTGGAGGTTTCGAGGATATGAATATATGGTGTAAAAAACTTAACCCTACCGCAGCCTTCAGCAGCAACCAAGATGCCTACGGCTGCAAGTAGTCAGGAGTCAGAATTCAGAATACGGAGCACGGTTTGTGGTTCTAATTTTTCCCTATTGACATAAAATATAACGAGGCGCGAGATGCGGTCGATAAAGGTTTTATTTTATAAATATACAGTATCCAGGGGGAAATAATTTACATGATGCCGCTGCTTATTATTGCATTCAATTTTACTGTTGGTACGGCATGTATTATCTTTGGCGTTAATACCATGAGCGGCGGCCTTGAAAAGATGAATGCACACAGGCTCCGCCGTGCCCTGGCAGCTCTTACAGGCAGTATCCCATCAGCATTTGTAGCAGGTACCATAACTACCGCAGTTGTACAAAGCAGTACGGCTGTTACCATGATAACCGTAGGGCTGGCAGATTCCGGCTTTATTCAACTTACTCAGGCCTGTGCAATAATCTTCGGAGCAAACATAGGTACAACCATTACTGCACGCTTAATGTCCTTTAGTATAACCAATTTTGCCCTTCCTCTGCTGCTTACAGGAATTATAACAGACTTTACAGGACAAAGAAAAACGGTAAGATATGCAGGTAAAACATTATCAGGGTTTGGTTTTATGCTTGTCGGACTTGATATTTTAAATTCAGGTGTATTGTATATACGTGACAGTAGTTTTGTCTTTGGTTTATTTGAAAAATACGGACACAATCCGTTGGCTGGGCTGTTTTTTGGTATTATCGCAACCGCACTTGTACACAGCAGCAGCGCTACCGTTGGTATTACAATCGTCCTCTTCGGTAAAGAGCTTGTAGGATTTGAAACTGCAATAGGTATTATACTGGGAGATAATATAGGTACATGTATTACTACACAGATAGCAGGCATAGGTACCAACATAACAGCGCAAAGAACCGCATGGGCACATACTGTTTATAATATAATCGGGTCAATTGCCGCACTTGTTTTTCTTAAACCCTTTTCTTATTTTGTACAATCCGTAACATCACTATTGGGACAGGACACCAGCTTACTCATAGCCAATGCCCATGCCGTGTTTAATATATTAAGCGCAGCTGTATTTCTGCCGATAACACGGCAATACGCACGATTTATGGAATTTATCATTCCCGATAGGAAAATTCATGATAATTCAAACGGATAAACCTCAGGTATTCCATCACCAAGATATCCCAGATAAAGCGTATCATATCCTATTACTATCTCCTCATCTGTAGGTATAACCATTACCAAAAGCGGCACTTCAGGATTTACACTGCTTTTACCTATTACAATCTGCTGTTTTCTTTTTGCATTATTTTCTTCATTTATCTCAATCCTGAGTGCCTTCAGATACTTCATTACTTTAGCCCTTACATACCCTTCATTTTCTCCTAGCCCCGCAGTAAATATTATTGCATTCGTATATGGAAGTGTTGCCCAGTATTGTCCAATATATTTTGCGACCCTGTATGTATAAATATCCACTACAATTTCCGAATCCATATCTCCATTTAATGCCTTTTCGCGTATATGCTGCATCATATTCGTATTTCCTAGAGCCTTAAGCCCGCTTTCCTTATTTAACGCTTTCATTACACTGTTATAGGCATCAGCTTCATCCATACCATCTTCTTCACAAAGGCGTTTTGATACATGTTGTATAAGTGCGGGATCAATGTCTCCTGATCTCGTTCCCATTACAACCCCTTCAAGAGGCGTAAACCCCATGCTTGTATCAATTGATTGCCCATTTTGAATCTTTGTAATACTAGAACCGTTTCCAAGATGGGCAGTGATACAGTTAAATTTTTTAAAGGGTATTTCGCAGGCTTTTGCCGCCTTTCTTGCAACATACATGTGTGAAGTTCCATGAAAACCATATTTTCTGACACCAAAATCCTTATACCATTTTTCCGGTATTGCATACCTGAAAGCATATTCCGGCATTGTTCCATGAAAAGCCGTGTCAAATACTGCAACCTGTGGTACATCAGGCAAGAGCTTCATACTTTCCTGTATTCCTGTTAGATTTGGCGGATTGTGCAAAGGCGCAACAGGTATCAAATCCCTTATTGTATTAATAACATCCTGGTCAATTCGAACACTGTTTTTGTATCTATCTCCCCCATGTACTACCCTATGCCCTACTCCGCAAATATTTTCAATACTTATGCTTAAATTTTTAAATTCATCAAAAATTATTCCTAATGCTTCTCCATGATTTCTTATTTCACTTTTTATTTCCTGCTTTTTTCCCTCTTTCAAATATTTCAGCCTGCTGCTTGAAATATTCCCAATTTCTTCAACAATACCTTCCATATCAGGTATTAATGTATTATTTTCTCTGATCTTAAATAGGTTGAATTTAACTGAAGAGCTTCCACAGTTTAATGAAAGTATGTATCTGTCCATATTATATTTTAAACCCCCTGTTTAAATATTATTATAGTTTACAATATTATTTTAACATATATTTTATCTTTAAACTGGATTTTCGGCAAATATTACAAGAATGATATCAACAAAAAAATGTATATTGCCTAATATTCATCATCTTCATCTTCTTCATCTTCGTAATAGTCTTCGTCTTCATCTTCATAATCATCATCAAATTCGTAGTCATCTTCCATTCTGAATTTGAATTCTTCAAATACCGAATTAAGTTCCTCCTCATCATCTACACTCTCAAAGGAATCTTCCTCGTCTTTCCCCCTTATAACTCTCATTATTACGACTCCTGCTTCCTCTTCATCCCTGTAATTGTAGTTTTCTTCCGTTTCTTCATCAGGTGGAATAAGTACAACATATTCCCTGCCATTCATCTCAATTGTATCAAGATACTCAAACTCCTTCTCTTCGCCATCTTCATCAATCAATACCAAAATATCGTCCCTGTCTTCGCTCATATCATTTCCTCCTGTCAAATAAGGATATACACCAAAATTTTTTCACATATTCATAATTTCCATATCATATTCATTATATTCTTTAAGTTTTAAAGTATCAACATAAATTTTTTTGTTCTTAATGGTTCCTTATACTGTCAGTTAGTATTCACAGCCCCCTCTTAGCTCGAAGAATATTTTCCTGAAATGAACGCTACAAGTTCAAGTGGCTGTAAGTTCAGCCTTACATGTCAAATCAAACTCG
>CAZANH010000096.1:0-11656 GCA_964486515.1 uncultured Eubacteriales bacterium | reverse complement strand
GTTTACAACTTATCTCCAAGCAAAAAATCAATCGCATTTATATGCTTTATTCCATTGTAAGATGCGTTTACATCATAATCATTTGTTATCAGCATCCTTGTATAATAATCTTTTATTGCCTTAAGAGGGGCTAGTTCTCTTTCAAGGGTTGTTGATTCTTTTATCGTCTCTGACACTTGGATATAAAAGGTATCTTTCTGGTTCATTGCAACAAAGTCAACTTCATTGGAGTCAACCTTCCCAACATATACTTTATAACCTCTTCTTAACAGTTCCAAATATATTATATTTTCAAGGATATGACCAGTATCCATGTTTTTATAACCCAATAGATAATTTCTAAGCCCTATATCCGCAATATAATATTTTGCCAGTGATTTTAAATACTCTTTACCTTTTATATCATAACGGTTTACTTTATATACTATATAGCTATTCATTAAATGGGATAAATAGCTTTCAACTGTTGGCTGTGAAGTCTTTCTTCCTGTCGATGTCAGTGTGTCACTAATCTTCTTTGAAGTACTTATATTCCCAATATTGTCAAATGTAAATTTCAAAACGTCTTCTAAAATCATATTATCTTTTATATTGTTTCTGGCAACAATATCTTTTAAAAATATCGTATTATAAAGGCCATCTAAATATTCATTTATGAATATTTCATTGTTATTAAATTGTAAAATAAAAGGAAAGCCTCCAAATCTTAAATAATCCCTAAATCTACGTTCAAGGTTAATATTCTCATCTGTAGCACTTACATATTCTTTAAATGAAAGCGGAAGCATTTCTATTTTAATATACCTGCCGGAAAGTAAGGTGGCAAGTTCACCTGAAAGCATATACGCATTTGATCCTGTAATATAAACGTCTACATTTTTCTTAACAAACAAACTATCTACTGCTCTTTGAAACTCCGTACAATTTTGTACTTCATCAATGAAGACATAAGTCTGCTTGTCCTTTTGTAATCTTTCTTTGATATAGTTATATAGAGACATGTAATCTCTAAGTCCATGATACTCTATTTCTTCTAAATTAATAGATATTACTTGCTCTTTTAAAACACCTTCTGAAAACAAATATTCTCTATATAATTCAAGTAATGTTGATTTTCCACATCTTCTTATTCCCGTAATCACTTTAATAATTTGTTTGTCTTTATATGCCTTAAGCTTATTTATATACTCTTTTCTTTGAATCATTCCAACATTCCTCCTTCATACTATATAAATATAGCATATTTAAAAGGAATGGTCAATTTTTTAAAAGCACACTTATAAATCTATTAATTTCGACATTCTTTTATAAATGAATTTTAAAGAGAAATTCCAGTAAAAACAGATCGTTCCCATATGGTACTGGTACCGTGAACCTGTATGATAGATAAAATTATAAACATATTTATAAGTTCTACAAGTATAAATTCTTAGTTGAATTTTAAAAACACGAATTCTCCCTTAAAGCTTGCCTCGCAAATAAGAAAAGGTGTCAGTTACCCCGTCCCCTTGACACCCCTATAACTACAAGTACATTGTGGCCCAAGCCGTCATCAGCCAGTTCGATTTCATTTCCTTTCATGTCAACTCCGTCAAGAATTACTTTGATATGCCCGCAGCTTAGCCTTTCAGGATTCTTTATGTCAATATGATATTGTGTATCTCCAAATACATAAACAACGGAAAGACTATCCCATTCAGGCGGAATGACAGGATTAAAGGATAGCCTGTTTCCTTTTTTTGAAATTCCTATGATCCATTTGATACCCGCCTGGTACATCCAACCTGCAGAACCTGTATACCAGCTCCACCCTCCTCTTCCGGTATGCGGGAACAGTGAATAAACATCGGAGGGCATTACGTATGGTTCCAATCTGTATTTCATCATGTCGGAATATGTTACCGTATGGCTTATTGGATTAAGCATATTAAAGAGCATACTTGCTTTTACCCCATTCTTTTTTTTTGCAAAAGCGATTATATTCCATATCGCTGCATGTGTATACTGTCCTCCGTTTTCCCTTATTCCCGGTATATATCCCTTTATATAACCCGGATCAGGTTCTGATTTTTCAAAAGGCGGTGACAGCAGAGGGCATATTCTTTCCTCCTCATTTATAAGGTACCTGTAAAGGGATTCCAATGCCTTTTCCGTACGTTCCGGTTTTCCCCCTCCGGATATCACACTCCATGACTGGGTTATCGAATCAATGCGGCATTCGCTGTTCTGCCGTGAACCCAAAGGTTCTCCATTGTCAAAATACCCTCTCAGGTACCACTCTCCGTCCCAGCCGTTTTTTTCGATGCTGTGAAGAAGTTCTTCCGCAATAACCAGGTATTTTTCAATTCTTCCGGCATCATTTTTTATATTGCATACCGGTATGAAGTCCATAATAACCTTATAAAGGAACCATCCCAGCCAAACACTTTCTCCTCTGCCTTCACTTCCCACAAGATTCATACTGTCATTCCAGTCACCTGTCCCCATAAGCGGCAATCCGTGTTCTCCAAACTTCAGGCTTTTATCAATTGCCCTGGTACAATGCTCATAAACACTTGATGTCTGGCTGGAAACTTCCGGCAGCATATATTTTTCGCTTTCACCTTCAGAAAGTTCTTCAGCTTTCAGATAACTCACTTTCTCGTCAAGCAACTCCATATCCTTGGTACTTCGAATATATGATGCCGTAACATAAGCAAGCCATAATAAATCATCCGATACACGTGTTCTTATTCCTTTGCCAGTATCATTATGCCACCAGTGCTGTACATCCCCTTCTTCAAACTGTCTGCCGCAGCATTTTATAATTTGTTCTCTTACCATATCCGGCCTTGTATGAATAAGTGCCAGTACATCCTGGAGCTGGTCCCTGAAACCGTATGCACCACTGCTTTGATAAAATGCTGTCCTCGCCCATAATCTGCAGCTTATTACCTGGTATAAAAGCCATCCGTTCAAAAGAATATTCATCTTATCATCAGGTGTGGTAACCTGTATCTGTCCAAGATTTTTATTCCATTTTGATTTTGCCCTGTTAATTACCATATCTGCAACAGCCGGGCGCCTGTATGTCTGCGCCAATAGTCCCGAAGTTTCATAGTCATTTGTCTGTCCAAGTATGAATACTACCTTTTTTTCCTGCTTTCCGAGAAGCACAACACTGGTTTGTATTGCCATACAAGGATCAAGTGCAGCACCGGCCTTTCTTGAAAGTTTACTGTAAAAAAGGCCCTGTGGCCTTCCGTAATAACCATTTCTCCCTGTAAATTCCGTTCTGTCTCCTGTATATGAATCAATACCTGTACTGCATGTTATAAATGTTATATTTTTATTATAATCCATATTATAACTATTCCTGGCTGTTAACATATCATTCTCCGAATCCATACCGGTTATGATATAAGGTGCGGATTCTTCCCTGAAAACCCCCAGTACAGGTTCCAGATAAAAATAGACGGAAAATTCTCTTGGCTCATCAGACTGGTTTTTTAAAGATACATTGTATATTTTTACAGGATCTCTAGGACTCACGTATACGGACATACTCTGGCTTATTCCATGGCTGTTATGTTCAAAAATACTGTAGCCGAAACCGTACCTCACTCTGTATTCCTCTCTCCCTCTTATAGGTAAAGGTGTTATTGTAAAGATTTCCCCCGTATTTTCATCCCTCAGATATATAATTTCCGAAGGCGGATCTGAAACCGGGTCATTTGACCATGTGGTTATTTTGTTCTCACGGCTGTTTTCGAACCAGGTATAGCCTGAACCTGATTCTGTTATAAGAAAACCAAGCTTTTCATTTGAAACAATATTTGACCAGGGTGCAGGTGTATTTACATTATCCCTTAACATTGTTATATACTCTTTTCCATCCTGCGAAAATCCTCCAGTTCCGTTAAAATATTTCAGTTCCAAAGGTTCAAGTGGAATATCAGGATATATTCTTGCCTCACTTGATGAAAATTTATGATAAGAATCAGTATTTTCTTCCATCAAAAGTTTCTTTACCCTTCTTGACATAAGATGCCTTTTTTCCGAAAATACAATCCTTGATACCGTCAAGAGAAGATTGATTTCCTCACGTGACATCTGGCGCGATTTTAAAAGAAATATTCCTGGTTTTTTCGACTGCGGAAAGTATATCCTTCTGCTGCTTATAATATCTGTTATTCGATGGTTAAGCGATTGGTAATAATCTTCACTTTCCTCATTGAGTATTACAATATCCGGATTTATACCGTTTTTCCTGAGATATTCATACGCCAGTATTACATCTTTCAATGATTCAAGCTGGCTTTCATTTTTAATTCTAAACAATATCAAGGGGTAATCACCGGATATACCAAATTTCCAAAGAGCCGACTGTCCGAGATGATTCCCAGCTATCGCATCGCCAGGTCCTCTTAGTAACCTTGATGGATAATATATGCTTGCGGTTATATCCTGTATTGCATTTACCTGGCGCTGACTGATACCCAGGTACTGCATTTGTGCTTCACTATCGAATAAGGCCATTTTGAACACATCATCACATGTATGGTAGTTCCGATATTTAGCTGCAATTTCTATTGCATCTTCACGGGACCGGGCTGCCCCTATGACATATACGGCAGATGCGCTTCTTCCTGGTAACAATGTAAAACTGATTCTTTGGCTCATTACCGGGTCCAATACATTACCTGCTGCATTTGACATTGGAAGAGAGCTTTCCATTACCTGTGGTGACCTGAGGTTGTTATCTCTCCCTGTAAATTTGTACCTGTCAGTTTCATACTCTATTCCACCTGTCATTCTTCCTTTTGCAACAACAGAGGAAAATACATACCTCTTCTCTTCACCTTCCTTTCTTGTCCTTCTTACTGCAAGAAGAATCTGAAGATCCTCAATATATTCCGTTGATATAAATAAATTGTTGAATGCCGGATGTGCCAGGTCATTTTCATAACTGTCAAGAACAGGTTCAAAATAACTGGTGATTTCAAGGTTAATGGTTTCCATCCCTTTATTTATAAGTGTTATCCTTCTTACTTCAATGTTATCATTCGGGGAAACAGTCACTTCGGTTTTTGTTTCAATATGTCCGTCTCTTCTTACATATTCCGCTTTATCAGGGTTAAATGCAACCCTGTAATATTCCGGTTCTACCCCTGTCGGCAGATATGCGGTACTCCAGTATTTTTTTGTCTTTATATCCCTTATATAAAAATACATCCCCGGACCCTGTTCATTTATATCAGGCCTCCATCTGCTGACAAACATATCATTATATTTACTGAAACCATTTCCATTACTTGTAAGCATAACGGTGTAATTTTTGTTTGAATAGACTTGAGCAATCGGATACTTAGGCCTTACTGTGCATACTGACCTTAAATCCTTTTTTCTTCTTGAAAATCTTAATGCCTGTTCTTCCTTTGACCTGTCCTCACGTTCTCTTGTTATCATTCCATTGGGTTTTACCTCCTCAAGTAAAACTTCAGCTCCTCTTATCATGGCCTCACGGTGAAACCGGTACTGCATTATTCCACCCTTAATGAAATTAAGAATGGATACAAAACTCATGCCCTGATGATGTATCATAAAACTTTTTATAATCCTGTAATCATCCTTGCCATTTGAAGAACTTTCAGCAAAATCAAGTGCTTCATAAAAACCATATTTCCCCTCTGCTTTAAGATTCATTAAAACCTTCAGGTTTTCATATGCCTTCCTTGGGCATATCGATATCGCAAGAAGAGTTGCATATGGAGCAATAACAAGTGATTTTTTGAGATCTGATTTAAACCCGAGGCCAGGTACGCCAAATGCTCTGTATTGATAGTTAAGCTCCCTGTCGAAGTGATAATATCCCGATTCTGAAATACCCCACGGCACCTTACGATATTTCCCGTATTCTATCTGCTTTCTTACTGCTGCTTTATAAGTCTGTTCAAAAATTGTTCCCGGGAATATTTTCATGACAAGAATGGGTAAAAGATATTCAAACATCGTCCCGCTCCATGATACCAGTGCAGCATTCCCGTGCATTACCGTGAGAGGGCGCCCAAGTTTAAACCAATGTTTTTCAGGGATATCTCCCTTGGCGATGGCAATAAAACTTGTAAGCCTTGCTTCAGATGCAAGCAGGTCATAATATGAGCTGTCCGGTGAATTGAGTGAAACATTGTAACCGACCCTGAACAATGATCTTTTTTCATCGTACAGATATCTGAAATCAGCTTCGAATAAAAGTTTACGGGATTTTTCACATATGTTTTCAATTCTATTGATAAGATTATTTGCATTTTCATTCCCGTTTTCCGCCAGGCATTTTAGACAGGGTATATTTTGTTCCATGTCTGATATACCCAGGTATTCAACATCATCCTTTAATGCCTTGCAAAGTTTTAAGGAATATTGCCTCCATTCTTCATCTTCCCATTGTTTCGGTTCATCTGAAAGCTGATTTTGCAAGCGTTCAAGGATTTCTACCCATTCCTTCATGGTAAGCGGCAATTCTTTGATAAAATCCATACCTGCAAGCTTTAATGTATCTGTCAGCCCTTCAATATGTTCATTGGACAGGAGCGGTTTGTTAATAATTTCCTCCAATGCATTTTTCAACACAATGAGGTATGCACATAAATTACCACTGTCGACCGTTGATACATAATGTGGGTAAAGTATTTCAAGATTTCTCGTATCATACCAGTTATAAAAATGCCCATTCCATCTATCCATTTTCAGTATGGTTGAAAAAATCTTTTCAATCCTGTCCAAAAACTCCAACCTGCTTAAATATCCAAAATCTGCCGCAGTCAGAGTAGCCATAATCTGTAATCCTATGTTGGTAGGTGATGTTTTTCGCGTAAAAACATTTCCAGGGTCAAACTGGTAGTTATCAGGAGTCAGCCAGTTATCCTTTTCTGTGAAGAAATCTTCAAAATATCTCCAGGTTTTCCGCGCAATACGCCTTAATTCCTGGATTTCTTCCCTGCCAAATTCAACAGGTATTTTATTCTTAGCCGGCAGACTCATCAAATAGCCTATAAACGGGCTAAACAGCCATACTGCACCTGTCACTGAAAGTAGAGGTAAATTGTATTTCAACGCCATAATAAGAAATATAATTCCTGCTGCCGGTCCTGTCCACATTTGTAAGAAATATGACAGTAATCGGGCCTTGTTGTATTTTTCCAGTGCTTCTGCCGTCTGCCATTCAAGTAACTTTTTATGAGAAATAAACATCCTGTATAGTGTCTTTAATATTGCATCCAGTGAAACATATGCCCTGTAAGGTATCAGGGCAAACAATACAACACCCTGTAAAAAAATTTTAATAAGAGGTTTAAAATAATCTGATATATAAATATTTTTATTCAATTTTTTAACAATCTGTAATGTAGTACCTGTAATATTAACAGCTAATGAAAAAGCCATTGTGAAAAATACAAACGCTGCAGCAATTACAGGGTTAAAACGAATAACCGTTAAACTTAAAATAATAAAGATAAGTTGACTTAGAGATACTAAACTGCGCCTCAAATTATCAAAAATTTTCCATCTGCAAAGCCCGTTCAGGGGGTTCTTACTTAAAAGAAACGGCAAAAGCTGCCAGTCTCCTCGTACCCACCTGTGTTCTCTTTTAAAGTAGGAAATTATACCTGAAGGGTATCCATCCATTAATTGGATATCATTTACAAACCCACACCTTACATAACAACCCTCTAAAAGGTCATGACTTAAAACCGAATTTTCAGGAATTGAGTTTTTCAAAACCCTGTCAAAAATTCCTATGTCATAAATCCCTTTGCCTGCAAAACTGCCCTGCCCGAATATATCCTGATAAACATCCGATATTGCATATATATACGGATTTATACCGGCCTGCCCTGCAAATACCTTTGAAAAATGCGTTGCAGAGGCATAATTTATGCGTACCCCAATCCTTGGCTGAAGGATTCCATAACCTTCAACAACAGCAGTACCCTCTTTATTATAAACAGGCCTGTTTAAAGGATGTGCCATCACACCTACAAGTTTTACCGCACTTCCCAATGTCAGTTCAGTATCTGCATCAATTGTTATTACATACCTGAATGTTGACAGCAGGCTTTTTTTTCCTTCAATAACCGTAAAGCTTGTTTCCCCACTGTCCAGCAAAAGCCTGTTAAACTCTTCTATTTTTCCCCTTTTTCTCTCCCAGCCCATCCAGCACCCTTCACTTTCGTTCCATTTTCTGGACCTGTGGAAATAGAAAAAACGGCCTTCCTCTTCTCCGGTATATTTCAAGTTAAGTCCTTTTATAAGATTGACAGCATAATTTACAATTGTTTTATCATCAGGCATATTTTCTTCAGGTGCATCCATAAAATCTCCAACCAATGCCAAATAAAGATTTTTATCCCTGTTGACCGAATAATATGTCTCCATGTTTTCAATATAATTTTTCACCTGCTGCTTATTCTTAAGCAGTACCGGTATTATGGCAATAGTACGATATTCGTCTGGTATACCTTTTTTGAAATCAAGTGATAAAAGCACCTTTGGTTTTACAAAGCGGTTTACAATAAAATTTGCAATCTCCAGTGCTGCAGTTAATGAAAGAATTATCACTGTTAATAACACAGGAAGCAGTTCATATACGGATATATTATTATTAACAGTAAATAAATGAAATACTGATAATATTGTAATAGTAACAGTTAAACTAAAAATTCCGAAAAAATAAAAAACACCTTTTGGATTTTGTATCTTATTAAACAGTTTTTTCAGAATTCCAGCTTCATAGAAAAAGGCTTTTTCAAGCTCACTTTTCCCTTTTCCCTTGATATAATAACCAACATGCGATGCTTGGCTGTTTGAATCCATATAACTTGCATTGCTTAAGCTTATTGACTTTCTTGCTGTTTCTGCCTCAGGTACATTAAATTTACGGGCTAATCTTGAAATTTCAAGGTGATAATTGTCTTTGCTTTTAAAACTCATTATTGGATAAATACCTGATGGATCCTCACATAATATTTTTTCTATTATGCTTACTTTTTCAAATAATCTTTCAAAATCCAATGTAGAAATTTCAATAAGGCTTGTGATAACTGAACTTATTCTTACCTGCAAGTCTGCCTGGTACCTGACTTCACTACCCGTTTCAACCGGGAATGCTTCACTTAACACCAAATCATCAATATCCAGTTCATTCAATCTATATATAATCTGTGATACGTATCCGGTATTATCTTTATCTTTTTTTCTTACTCTGCGTTTTACAGCATGTATTATTTCTTCCGAAGTATTTCCGGTATTGTATAGAACACTGTCAATCATTCTGTCCGCTTTCTTTTTCGTATTTATACTTGATGAAATTTCTGCAGTTATCTCATTTATTCTTTCAATTAAGCATATTTTAATGGCATCATTCAAAAGCCATAGTTCGGAAATATTTAAAATATTTTCTTTCTGATATTCATTCAAATAATTTATAAGCGTATCTTCATCCAGATGATAAGCAGTACTTTCCAAAATACCGTATATGATATCATAAATTCTGGGATATCCCTTGTTTCTTCCACTTTTGAGAACAGGTACCCTTTTTAATTTATTTTTGGGTATTTCCTTGACTACCCTCATTTCTCTTTCAATAAGATAAAAATTGTCCAGTATCCATCTTATTGAAGGTACCAATGCAATAAGTTTTTCAGATGTGTTTTTTATCCTTTTATAATTCTTTTCAAGCCTTTTCCAGCTTTTTTTTACATTTTCAATAATTATACCCGATGAATGGCCATAGCCATTTTTCTCATGCTGTTTGGCCAATGTTTTAATTTGCTTTTCATCTGTTTCCATATGCATAGCTGCTCACTTTCGAAGTATATATTTCAGCCTCATGCATATTTTTATCTATTTGATTTATATTATACACTCATTAATTCCCTTAAAACCCCAATTATTCTTTACCCGTATAAGGCTTTTACGGATAAAATTCCTTTTCTACTATATCTCTCGTATTATAAATATCACAGATATAATACCAGATTCCGCCTATCTCAATTGATTCTCCCTGTGCTGTAAAAACATATATGCCATTTTCTTCTATTCTCATAATATCACCCGCATACATACTGATATCCCCTGGTTTTATATTTGTATCAATACTTTTTCTGAGAATAAGAAAAATCTCATATGCTTTTGAAATATACTTTAATTTCAGCTTCTGTGCAATAAATTCTTTTATAAACATATGCTGCATTGAAATTCTGCCTATATCGGCATTATCGTATCCTTCACCCTTGTGGTTGCCTTTCCTGTATCTAACAAATTGCTCCGCTTTTTCACCATCGAGAAGCTGTTCCCCTTTTTTTATGTCAATATGAAGATTTTGAACGGGGTCATCGTATTTCATGTCAATGGGTACATCAATAATCACACCATCAAGTTTATCTACAATTTCCCTGAAGCCTTTGAAATTTAATGTCAGGTAATAATCAACCTTGATTTTTGTAATTTTTTCGACCGCATTTATCATAAGGCTTTCCATTCCTATTCCATATAACGCGTTAATCTTCTCATTCCTGCCGTTTAAAACAACTTTTGTATCCCTTGGAATGGAAAGTACATTCATTTTTTGTTTTTGTGGGCTGTAATTTATCATCATTATTACATCAGCTCTTGTTTCATTATCATCTAACCCCAGTAATAGTAAGTTTAATGTCTCATTCGTGCCATAACCGGTTTTGTTATTAGAATTTGATTTGTTTTCACTGCCTTGAGGATTTATTCCGTCCGAATCCCCTTTACCGACTGCTTCATACGTAAGCATGAATTTTACCGCAAGAATCGCAGCAACAACAACTATTATCGTAAGTACAAACCTGGAAATTCTCATATGCCTTGTTTGCATCCTTCCGTCAATTTTAGTCAATATACATTCATTTTTACATACTTAGTATTTCATTTGACAGTTACAATATGTAGACAAAAAAATACTCCTTGAAATAAACCGCGGCCTGCGGCCGCAGTTAAAGTATTCACAAGTTAGAAATAAGAAAAAATATATTAAGGAATCATTGGCGGTTTTCGTGACCAATTTTTTTAACTTAAAAAACTGACCAAGCATTTTATGATACTCAGGAATGACTGTTCAGGATTACTTGAACTGTTTTACAATTCTATCTACAGCCTCTTCCGTGTTCTCCCTTGAACCGAAAGCCGTCAATCTGAAATAACCGCGTCCGCTTGGGCCAAACCCCACACCTGGTGTACCGACAACATGCACCTCGTTCAAAAGCTTGTCGAAAAATTTCCACGAATCAAATCCACCTGGTGTCTTGAGCCATATATAAGGGGCATTTATGCCTCCATACACATCAAACCCGACACTTTTCAAGCCTTCTCTTATAATCTTTGCATTTTTCATGTAATAATCAATTGTATCCCTTACCTGACGAATGCCTTTATTTGTATAAACGGAAGAGGCTCCTCTTTGTATGATATATGAAGTCCCATTGAATTTTGTCGTATGCCTCCTGTTACATAAGCTGTTGATGGAAACACCATCCCCTCCCGATGTATATACCTTCAGTTCTTTGGGCACAACTGTGTAGGCACAACGAGTGCCCGTAAAACCGGCCATCTTGGAAAAACTTCTGAATTCAACAGCTGCTTCCTTTGCTCC
>CAZANH010000095.1:0-13029 GCA_964486515.1 uncultured Eubacteriales bacterium | reverse complement strand
ATAGGGGGATAAAAGACTATGAATAATACTGTACATTATAAAAACTTAAATATTATACCGGATGGCTTTAAAACAAGTTCGGTTATAGATGGTGCAGAGTATGGAACCAGCGGTTATTTGCACCAGGCAGCCTTTTTGGAACTGGATAACAAAGATGTTCTGATTGCCTGTGGTGGCAACAAGATTCCAGGAGACCGGGGTGGTGACTATGGCGGTGTTTGGACGTATATGTGGAGAAGCCATGATGGAGGAAAAAATTTTCATGAAGTAACCACCCCTTTTGAAAAAAACGCCTTTCATACCGTATGTAGCTCAAATCCCACGCTGCTGAAACTGGATGACAGAATTGTGATGATTTCCAGATCGGCAACAAAGGATGCATCCGAAAGCTCGACCTATGTGATCTTTTCCTTTGATAATGGAGTATCCTGGGGAAGTGATGCATCTGGAGGGAAGGACTGGGAATGGACACAAGTCATCTATTTTGACAAAGATGCAGATGACACCAACCCGCCTTCTGGTGACAGCGGATTCAACCAATGGGGGCCCTGCTGTTTTTCCTGCAGGCCAAAGGTATTGAAGAGTGGAAGGTTGATTCTCTCTCTGTGTGCCAGTTGGAAGGAAGAACCACCTTCTCATACCAAGCATGGCAGTTATTTTTATTATTCAGACGATAAAGGTGTTACATGGTATTATTTAGGAGGGATAAAACGTCCCCCTACTGGAGAAGTCATCTGTGAACCTGCTGTTCAGGAATTGCCTGATGGAAGGTTATTTGCCCTTGTCAGATCCTATAATACAATTTTAACGGAAGAAGACGGATCCCTGAACTACAAGGCAAGCCGCTATTACTATTATTCTATTTCAAACGATGGAGGAAAGACCTGGTCCGAACCATGGCCTGCGTATCTAGGGTCTGAACGGTGGATTGGTGCCATGGCGGATGTTACAATACTAAAGGATGATTTGTATATACTGGGAAATTTTCTACAGTACCACGAAGCGGACAGAAGCGGCCTTGCAAAGGATATCATTCCTGAAGGGATGCAGAGAAATCCTCTGCTGCTTCTAAAAGTACCTATTTCACAGGTCATGTCTATGAAAGAAGGGGCATGTATTCTTTCTCCAACGGCAATTCGCCCGGTAGGAAACAAACTGACCCAGGATCTTGGTATTGGAGGTTGTTTTGGTTCTGTACAGATTGATAAGCTCAAAGATGACACATTAGGGATATTATGTGATACTCATACACAGCACCGACATGAAAACAAAATACTCTTCTGGAAGGTGGAACCAAGTTGGATGACTGAACCTGATATGGCATTGATCCGGGGGCCGGTGCCTTTGGTTGAAAAGGATGGTTTTATCCGAATATTCAATTCTCAAACCACAGTCATGCCTACCACATTTGATTATGGGCGGCTGCCTCTTGATATTTCCTTTACACTGAAACCATACCAGTTTGAAAGATATAATGAGATTTTTGTTCATACGCTTTTTACTGTCCTGACCAACGCAGAACTCAATGTACCAAAGGCATACCACTCACAGCCTATTTTTACATCGATAGATGTTGTAACCTGCCATCCAAAGGATGGATTCTGTTATTTTGCATTAAACACTGGTTCGGGCAGGATGATAACCGACATACCTATTATTACCGGACATACTTATGAGGTTGAACTCAAAATTCATGACCGTTTTAAAGTAGAACTTTTTGTGGACGGGCAAAAAGCAGCCCGGGGATACCCAGTTGCACCAGGATTACCGGCCGGGTTTACACTGCTTCACAGCTGGCCTCCAATTTCCGTAGAAGCTTCATTTGGAAACATCACAGTCACCTATGGGGAAGGAACTCAAACTGCTCAAAATATGCAACACCCCTTTTCCCTTGAGTGCTACAACCTGTTACTCAGAAATGACCAATGGATAGTGGATCTTCCGGCCCTTCCGTGGAAAAACTGGATGCGTTATGGAGGTATTTTAGTACAAAGTACTTTAGAGAAGGGCAGTCTGTGTGAAATATGGGTGGATAATAATTTATATATGATGCTGCGCAGAGACAAAGACAAATGTATTCTGGAGTCTGAGGGGAAGAGAGAAGTTGTTAATGTGAATGATTCAAATATGTATATACTTTCATCCTCAACACTTCATGAAAGAACATACCCTGTATCAGCTTCAGGTGTTGGGAAACCTATTCAGTGTCCATTGATCAAAGAGAACGCCCGGGAAAACATACAGTTGCGTTTCTGTAAGGAACTTGAATTGGTAAAACTTTATGGCTGGGATTTTCCACCGGCATCAGCTGTAAGGACTTTGGAAAGCATGAAATAAAGATGTTATTAGTAATTGGTGGTATAGGCACAAATCGGTAATACAATTTAAACATATAAAATACTTCAAGGGGGTTGAATGTAATGAAGGTTTTGGTATATGAAGGGCCAAGAGATTTAAAGGTAAGGGAAGTTGATGACAGGTCAATAAAAAATGATGAGGTTAGAATAAAAACGCTGTATTCAGGTATAAGCCATGGGACAGAAATGAATGTATATAAGGGGATTGTTCCGTTTTTCAGACGTAAGAGGGATTCTCAAACCAAGCTGTTTATGGATGCGAAAACTGAAGAAAAATGGACATATCCCATAAGAAGTTGTGATCCTGGTGTGTGGTATATGGGTTATGCAAATGTAGGAAAGGTTATTGAAACAGGGAAAGATGTATTCAATGTAATAGAAGGAGACATCGTATATTCAGCTGCACCTCATCAGAGTCAGGTCATAAGAAATGCGGCACAGGTTAAAAAACTGCCTGATGGTATAAAGTCGGAATATGGCGTGTTTGTTACAAATCTCGATACTGCATTCAATGCCATACTGGATTCAAATATAAAGCTGGGTGACACCGTTGCCGTATCAGGATTGGGTGTTTTGGGACAGCTTGTTGTCCAAATGGCCAAAATGTCAGGAGCACATAAGGTTTTTGGAATAGATTTATTTGAGAAGAGGCTTAATGCTGCTCTTGAAAATGGGGCAGACAAGGTATACAACCCTATAGAATGCAATGATATAGCTTATGAAATAAGAAAGCAGACAGATAATACTGGTGCTGATGTTGTCATAGAAATATCAGGCAATCACAAGGCATTGAATGAAGCAATAAGGATTGCTGCTCCCGATGCACAGGTTACAACTGCTGGATGGTATCAGGGCAAGTGCTCAGACCTCGACCTCTCAGAAGAATTTCACCACAACAGGATAAAGCTTAGATGCTCTCAAACTGGTGGTATTAATCCGGCATTGTCAAACACCTGGAACAGACCCCGGAGGCAGAAAGCATGCATGGAAATACTTCAAAAACTTAAGCTGGATAATATTATTACAAATGTATTTGAATATGAGAATGCGGCAAAAGCTTATGAAATGATTGAAAATGAGCCTGAAGAGATTATACAGGCTGTATTTAAATATTGATATGAAATGGAAGTATAAAGTGTTTTTAAAGTTGGCAGTAAAGCAGCAATTAATAGATATTAAGTTTAATAAACAGAAGAGGGTGGGGATTATGGGACTACAGAACTTTAAACAAAAAGACTTAGAGGTTATTAAAAAGTTTATTGAGTTCAGAAAAAACCAAGATGTGTCAAAAATGAGCAGGTTGAATCTTTCGTGGAGTAATTGGGGTTTTGGAATGGAGTCTCTTGAAAGATCGGCCAAACGCCTTGAGAAAAGCAAAATCGGATACATTGAACTTCACGGTAATTTATATGGTAAGGATTTAGGCTATAAAGCCAACCAAGTTAACAAGGTTTTAGGTGACCATAATATTAAAGTTGGTGGTATTTGCGGAATGGTTTACCCGGAATCTGAATGTGCAAGCAATAACCATTTTGTGAGACAAAATTTCATTGACTACGTGAAGAGGCATATAGAGTTTTGTGCTGAGGTGGGTGGTGTTTACATACTGTTTAATCCTGGTGCAGTTGGAAGGCCAAAAAAGTATGACGACAATGAATTCTACAGAGCGGCTGAAACCATAAGGGCAATGGCCGATGATTTTGAGAAATACGGAATAAGGTGCGGCATTGAGCCTGTAAGAAGGGATGAGGTAAGTTTGTGTCACACATTTGCTGATGCAAAGGAACTTATTGATGAGGTTAACCACCCGGGCGTAAAGTATATTGCAGGAGATATCTTCCATATGCTTCATGAAGAAGAACATATAGGAGAAACCATTCTGAAGTATGGTGACATAATGACTAATATCCACCTTGCAGATACCAATAGAAGAGCTTTAGGGACTGGAATGATGGATGTGGATATAATGATAATGGCACTATATGCTGTTGGCTACAACAATAACAAGTGTTTCTGCACAGCTGAGCCACTCGGAACTGGCAGCAACCCTTATGAGCAAATGTATGGCAGGCCTGATGAATCCATGCTGGATGAGTTAGTGCGCCAAACAGCGTCTTATTTCTATGAACGTGAAGAAATCTTATTAAATGCCAGTGACTTTGAATTGTTAAAATGCTATGAGTAGTAATTTGGTATTTATGTTATTGAGGAGAGATTCTTATGTGTGAAATCTGGACAATGGGAGAAATACTTGTTGAAATAATGAGGCCCAAACCTGAAATACAGCTATATGAGAAGGGAGAATTTGTTGGCCCTCTTCCAAGTGGTGCTCCTGCAATATTTATAGATACTGTAGCAAGACTGGGACATAGCGCCGGAATTATCGGAGGGGTAGGTAGAGATGACTTTGGCAAATGTGTTTTGGAAAGGCTCCAAAACGATGGGGTCAACTGTGAAAAGGTAATTGAAATTGAAGGAGAGTCCACAGCAGTAGCCTTTGTAACATATTTTAAGGATGGGTCAAGGAAGTTCATATATCATATTGGCAATACTCCTGCAGTAAAAGCCAAATCTCTTGATATAAGCAATATAAATAACCCTGGTTTTTTCCACGTTATGGGGTGTTCACTGATGACAAACGACAGTTTTTACCAAGAAATAGTTAAGACAGCCAATAAGTTTGTTTCCAATGGAGCAAAGATCAGCTTTGATCCAAATATAAGGCCAGAGCTTTTAGGTAATAGAAGTATCAACGACATAGTTGGGCCGATTATGAAAAACTGTTCCGTTCTCCTGCCTGGAGTAGATGAATTATTAATGTTAGCCGGGGAGTGTGAAGTTGAAAAAGCTGTTAAAAAGATTTTTGAAAATAGAAACATGGAAGTAATCGCCCTTAAGAAAGGCAAAAAGGGCTGTACTGTTTACAGCAGAGAAGAAAAAATTGATTTTGGAGTTTATAACGTGGCTCCTGTAGATCCTACTGGTGCAGGTGACAGCTTCGATGCCGGATTCTTATGCGGGCTATTGGAAAATAGGCCGCTTATTGAGAGTGTAAAGATTGCAACAGCAGCAGCTTCTTTGAACACGGCAGCTTTTGGTCCTATGGAAGGGAATATTAGCATTGAGACAGTAAAAGAAATGATAGACAGGGAGGACATTGATGCCTGACGTAATACATCCATTAAAAAGTATAATTAAATATCAAAAAGAAGGTATTGCCAGAGGTATATGTTCAGTATGCAGTTCTAACCCTTATGTAATTGAAGCAGCAATGGAGAAAGCTTTAAAAGACAATGCTTATGTTTTAATTGAGTCTACAGCAAATCAGGTAAATCAATTTGGCGGTTATACAGGAATGAAGCCACATGACTTTAGAGACTTTGTATCAAACATAGCAAAAAAAGTTGGTTTATGTTATAGTAAAATTATACTGGGTGGGGATCATTTAGGTCCTCTGGTATGGAAGAGTGAACCTTGTGAAGTGGCTATGCATAAGGCAAAAGAATTGGTAAGGCAGTATGTATTAGCGGGATTTACCAAAATTCATTTAGATACGAGTATGCGTCTTGGTGGAGATTCAAAATGGGGAGCATTCGAGACATCGGTAATAGCTGAAAGAGGAGCAGCTTTGTGTGCTGTAGCTGAGAAAGCATATAAAGAGTTGAAGAGAACCCACTTTGAAGCAATTGCACCCGTTTATGTAATTGGCAGCGAAGTTCCAATTCCAGGGGGCAGCCAGAAAGAAGAAATTCTTAAAGTTACGGAAGTTAAGGACTTGGAAATTACCATAAAAGAATTCAAAAAAGCATTCCTAAGATGTGGGTTGAGTTATGCATGGAAGAATGTTATTGCTGTAGTAGTTCAGCCGGGTGTTGAATTTGGAGATGAAACAATTCACGAATATGACCGAATAAAAGCCAAAAAATTAAGCGATTACATAAGAAAAGTTCCCGGATTGGTATTTGAAGGGCACTCAACTGATTACCAGACATCAAATTGTTTAAAACAGATGGTTGAGGACGGTATAGCTATATTGAAAGTTGGACCTGCTCTGACTTTTGCGGTAAGGGAAGCACTGTTTTGTTTACAAAACATTCATAAGGAGCTAACTGCATACAGCAATACTATTAATCCTTCTAAGTTTGATAAAGTCTTGGATGAAGCCATGCTAAGAAATCCTGTGTACTGGAAAAATTATTACCACGGTGATGAAAACAAGGTTAGGCTATCAAGAAAGTATAGTCTCTCCGACAGGTGCAGGTATTATCTTACAGAGCCTGATGTTAGAAAATCTATAGATCATCTCATAGGTACTCTAAAAAATAATAGAGTTTCTATAGCATTAATCAGTCAGTTTTTACCTATACAATATTATAAAATAAGAAACGGCATTCTTAAAAATGATCCTGAGGAAATTATCAAGGACAAGATAATTAATGTATTGGATGAATATAGTTATGCAACAGGTATCTGAGCAATTGAACAACCGAAACTTAGGGGGAAAAAGAATGAATTTGTACTTGAAACAAAAAAACTCAACAAACCTGGCAAAAGCATTAAGAAGAGAAAAGGTGGAATGTGTTCCTGTACTCTTAAGTGACCAGCTTAATTTTCTAGGTGGATGGCTGAATCTTGACGGTGAAGCCTACCATTTGGATGCTAAAATCATGTTAGATGCGCAGATTGAATTTAATAAAAGATTTCAAGGTACCGGTATATTAGGGCCAAATTTTGGAGTGTGTCTTGAACCTTCAGCGTTTGGCGCAAAAATAAAGTTTAGCAAAATTGACCCTCCATGGGTAATAAAGATGTGTGAAGAGTTTGATGATTTAAAAGAGTATGTAAATCAATTAAAAGAACCAAATCCAATGTTTGATGGGTATCTGCCATTATTTTATCAAACATATTTCCATATGAATAATCTGGCAGATGATCAATTGGAGGCACCTCTGGGCGTTATAGCATCTTTTGACATAGCTGCCCTATTGGTAGGTCTGGATAATCTGTTCCTATCAGTAAAGCTGGAACCTGAGACGGCTCACAAACTTTTGGGAAAAATAAATAGGTTTCTAATAAACTTTATTGAAACAAAAGCTAAGCTATTCGGGGTAACAAAATTTGAAATTATAGATATATATGGAGATTATGCAGGGTATCTTTCAAGAGAAGACTTTATGGAGTTCATAGCTCCATATAACAAAGAAATATACAATTATTTTTCCGGTGGACCAAAAACAGTAAATTGGTATCACTGTGACGGCACGCTTGGACACTTAATAGACCTCATACCTGAAACAGGTTGCAATTGCCTTTACAGCTTTGACCCTTACACAGATATAGATAAGTTTATAGATAAAATTGGTGACAAGGTAAGCCTGGTTGGAAATATTGACCCTATTAACGTATTAAGAAACGGTACTACTGAAGAAGTACAAACTAAATGTAAGGAAATAATTCAAAAAGGTAAGAGAGCCGAGGGCTTTGTGATGTCTGCAGGAGGAGAGCTTGTACATGGCACGCCTCCTGAAAATATAGATATACTGTTGGAAGCAGTTAAACTGTACGGAAAATATTGATTTTAGGAGAGAAAAGTATGAGCAATAAGTTGAAGTATAGTGTAATTACCGGAACAATGGGCCAACTAAGTGACAGATTTTGTTCAAGCGGCTATAAGGAAAAAGACATAACCCTTGGAGAAAAACTTAAAGTTATTTCAAACATTAAAGAAATAACTGCTGTAGAGCTGTGTTATGACATTGATGGTGATGAGTCAGATTCTGTAGAGGTTAAAAAGCTATTGAAAAAATATGGTTTAACAGCGTCAGTAGTAAACGCACCCATGCATCCTGACAGGAAATGGAAATTTGGCACATTTACATCTAAGGATGGGAACGTAAGAAAAGATGCAGTTCAAATGGTAAAGGATACAATGGATTTCGCGGAAGAAGTTGGCTGCAATATTGTAAATTTATGGCCTGGGCAAGATGGATTTGATTACTGTTTCCAGGTTGATTACTCAAAACAGCGGAAATACTTTGTAGAATGTGTAAAGGAATGTGCTGACTATAAGAAGGACATGAAGCTGGCATTGGAATTTAAAGTCAGGGAGCCAAGAAACAGATGTATCCTGGATAATGCAGCAACAACACTTCTTATAATAAATGAAGTGGGAAGAGAAAATGTAGGAGTGACAATTGATATAGGTCATGTTATGCAAGTTGGGCAAAACATGGCACAAACGGTAGAACTGGTTTCAATATATGGAAAGTTGTTTAATATTCATGTGAATGATAATTATGCAGCATGGGATGACGACATGGTAGTAGGCTCAGTTCACTTTGCAGAATACTTAGAACTTTTCTTTATACTTAGGAAAGTAAAATATGATGAATGGCTTTCAGTTGATATCTTCCCATTCAGGGAAAATGCCTTTGAAGCAGCAAAGGAAAGCATTCTAATTATGGAGAAATATAATCAGCTTATTGAAAAAATTGGGTATGATACTTTGAATAAGTTGATTGAGCAGGATAATCCTTTGCAGGTGCTTAGAGCAATAAGGGAAAAGGTATTTGTGTAATGAAATGTTGAGATTAAAATGGAGATGTTTGAGTTATATCATTAACAGACAGTGAGGTAAATTGGATGTATGATTATATAATATTTGATGTTGATGGAACATTGATAGACTCACAAAGTTTAACAGTTATATCACTGCAAAATGCTCTTGGCGAAGTGTTGGGAAAGGACTACAATTATGAGGAATTGATGTACCTTTTTGGGGTGCCATTCGAAGAAATGTTATCCATGCTTAATATAAATGAACTTGAGATTGTGACCAATATAAAACAAGTATATCTGCAGCATTTGAAAAATGGGTATAAAAGTGTCAAGTGTTTTGCTGGAGTTATTCAAATGCTTAAGGATATTAATAAGCTTAACATAAAAACTGGCATAGTCACTTCAAGAACGAAAGAAGAAATTAATAGTGATGTCTGTTTGTCAGGGTTGCTTAACTATTTTAATTTTGTAATTTCTGCAGATGATACTGCAAGGCATAAACCTAACCCAGATCCACTTCTAAAATTTGTTGAATTAGCAATGGCCAATATCTCAAAGTCAGTTTATATTGGAGATTCTTATTATGATTATTTGTGCGCGAAAAATTCCGGTATTGATTTTGCTTTAGCTTTATGGGGGCCAAAAAACTCGGAAAATATAGAGGCAGACTACATCTTGAAAACTCCATCAGAGGTATTTAAGTTTTTTTATAGTAAAATATTATTAAAACAAATATAACATTGGTGGTAGGCATAAAATGTAGAAAAGAATTTTTGACTGCATATATATCTTTTTGATATAATGATAATGTGATTAAAGGCAGTTTCATTGGGGTGGGAATATGAGAAATAGATTATCTAAGGTATTCAAAAGAATAAACATTCACAGTATTCTTATAAAGTATATACTGTCTTACTTAATTATATTGCTGGTACCATTGTCCATATTTAGTTATATGCTTTATCGTAATGCTGTTCTGAATGTTGAAAAAAATGTTGAAAGTTCAGCTTATTATAAACTGTCCCAGGTAAGAGATATGATAGACTTGAAAATAAGTCAGCTTGAATATACTGCAAACAAAATCGACACTGATCCCAGGTTAATTCCGTTTACACTTCTTAATGATCCATACGAAGAAATTGACTGCATCAGAAGGCTTAAAATATATAAAGGTACAGATGAGTTTATGAATGAATTGTATTTGTATTACAGGGGCAAAAACACTGTATACGGTTCCTCGGGAGTAGTCAGCCTGGATGTGCTTTTAAACGACAGCTACAACTTTACCGAATCAAGCAGAAGCCAGCTGTTTAAAGATATAAATACAGCAAAAAAAATCACAGTAAAAAAGGTTGATTTAGAGGGAGAAAAAAAATCCGAACTGCTCTTTTTCATATATCCTCTTCCGTTGATGGATGAAAGCCCCGACAAGATAGCAATATTTTTTATACGAAATAATGTTTTTCACTCAATGATACAAGGCATCCTCGGGGATATTGAGGGGAGTGTAATATTGTTTAATAGAGAAAATGCTCCATTGGTATCACTTAATTATGGTGAGGAGATACCTTCAACTGTTATATTGGATGAACTGGAGAACAAAAATCAAATGAAATCAGACTCAAGTCTGTTCAATTTCAATTTTGACAATAACGACTTTTCAATGGTCTATGTAAGCTCAGATAAGAATGAATGGAAATATGCGATGGTTATGCCTACAAAGCAGTTTAAAGCCAAGGCACTACATATGAAAAATATAGTTGTGTTTTCAATAACAGGAGTACTTGCAACAGGCATAGGACTTGCATTTATTCTGGCATTTGGCAGCTACAGACCTGTAAAAAATACAATAGACATTATGAGCAAATTTACCGGAAACAAAATTACGAAGGACAAGAATGAATTTCAGAATATAAATGAGATAATATCCAATGTTTATTCAAGCAACCAGAAGATGAAAGAGAGGATGAAAGTGCACAAACCCCTTATAAGGCAGCAGGTGCTGATAAAGCTCTTAAGTGGAAAATACAGCAATATAGAGGAAATAGAGGATGTAATAGACTATTTGTCGATTAACCTGAATGCATCTTCATACTGTGTGATGTGTATTGATGTATCAGGATTGAACATAAAAAGCATATCAGCAAACACCGGATTGAAGCTGACGGAATTACTTGAGGAGTTTCTAGGAGGGAAAAACGAGATACATGCCGTGGACATTGCTGTTGATTCAAATATCGCACTGATATGCAGCATTAATAACGAAGAAAAATACAGACAACAGCAGGCTGAGACTTGTGAAAAGGTCAAAACAATGTTTGATGAGTACTATGGGGTAATTCCAGTAATAGGCGTAGGGGGTATATGCAGCGATATTTCCATGATAAACCGCTCGTACGTAGAAGCTCATGCATCACTGGAGTACAAAATTGTAAAAAGCAAAGAGGTTATATTCTTTGAGGATATCGGTCTTACTGATACTGATTCAAATTGGTACCCGGTGCAGGAACAAATCAGATTCATTCACAGTCTGAAGTTGGGTGACAGCTCGGTAGCTGTGGAAAACCTGAATAAACTGATGAGCTCCATTTCCGTAGAGCATCCATCGCTTCTGAAGTCAAAATATATATGTTTTGATATAGTCAACATGGTGGCAAAGGCTATAAATGAGTTGAAGATTGATGCATTGACTGAAGAACTTGAAGATCTCATGAGATTTGATGCAGTCAGTGATCTGAAGATAAAACTGAAATCAATGACAGAAAAGATATGCTATCTGGTGAAAAAAATTAAGGAGGATTCAAACAATCAGCAATGTGAGAAAATACTGGAGTATATCAACCACAACTTTACTGATAACTGTCTCAGTCTTGATTATTTAGCAGAAAAATTCGCAATATCGCCTTATCATATAAACAAGTTTTTCAAGGAAAGGGCTAAAAGCAGTTTCAATGAGTATACAAAGAATCTTAGAATAAAGGAAGCCCAAAGACTGCTTGTGGAAACAAAATTGAAAATGAAAGATATTGTTGAAAAAATAGGATATATTGACACCCCAAATTTCATGCGCAAATTCAAAAAGCTTGAAGGCATAACAATGGATAATTACAGAAAAATGAACAAGAAAAACCCCCTATAAGTTTCATTTTTTATAAAATACAAATTTAAAATTAAAAAACATATCAACTTTTTAATTATTACATATCTTTATACTTATTACAACTTTACAATAGATACATAGGAATTATATAATTTTCACAGAGTAAGGTTTATTGTATACAGGAAAATGATAAAAGCACATTATCAATTATATTTTTACTGTTTTTTCTACATTAAAACATTACTTTAATTAATTGTAAAATTAATTTCATAAAAAGGGGAAATATCTTGTTTGGCATAATAAAACAGTTTAGCTAGTTCTAATATAAAATAAACTATTTAAAGAAATTCATTTTTTTGTGATGGGAGAAGTTATTTATGTATGAATTCAGTGAGTGGAGAGGATTTGATTTAAGAAAGCGTTGCGTGAAAATAAAAAAAACATTCAATCATGAAAAGGTAACCTCAGCAGATGATATACCTATAATTATTAATGGTCCTGCTTATTTTGGTTTTTGCAATAAGCCAGTCCCTGAAAATTATTGGGAAAAACCAGAATGCATGGTAAATTATCAAGCAGAAAACTTTGAACGCCATCTTAGTAAAGTTAATGATGATACCATTCCATATTTTATGCCATGGTTTGGTACAGGAGTGATTGCGTCAGCATTCGGCTGTAAAATAAAAGAAGCAACCGGTAATGGTGATGACCCTGCTGTAGCAAGTACCGTTATAAATAAAATTTCAGATATTGCTAAGCTAAAACTTCCCGATCCGAACAAAGACGGATTAATGCCTAAAGTACTGAATTTTATAGACTATGCCCGTGAAAACAGTGATTTGCCGGTTGGATTAACAGACATGAATAGCCCTTTGGGTACAGTATGTCAAATGGGTGGATATGATAAAATATTTTTTTGGATGTATGATGAGCCTTCTGCAATACATGAAATTTTTGAAATTGTAACCGAAGCTTTTATTAACTGGGTAAAGGTCCAAAAGCAGCATATTGGTG